>SHUM01000016.1 GCA_009691245.1 Acidobacteriota bacterium
TGAATGTACTTCTTCACTTGATTCCCAAAATGTAGCTGATAGAGATTCCCGCCGCCGAAATCAATTGGCGTCGAGGGAGCCATTATCCTTCAGACTGAGCATTGTGAAACGGAAATGCTGGTTTTAATTTCGCAGGCCCAGTACATATAGGTCCAAACACTACTTTGTCGTGGAATCCCTTTTGCGCTACGCCCCGCAAGTCCTGCCGAATCGGCAGGAACAAACCAGAAATGATCGGCCATATCTTTAAAGAGACCGAGTAGTAGTGGCATTTGACTTGCTATATGGGAGTAAGGGTAAGACGCGAGGGGAGTGAGTTGGCGGGAACACGCGTTCCGCCGGGTGGAGAAATCGGGCGGAGAAATGAAGGAAGTGGAGGGGCGGAGAAGAATTTCCCGCGCCCCAAATTCTGAGTCCAGACTTTTTAGTTTTGCGGAGGTGGACCACCGCGCATCATCATGCCGGGGCCGCCTTGGCCGCCGAACCCCTGGCCGGGGGCCATGCCCATGAATCCGCCGCGACCGCCGAGGACCGCTGTATCCAGCAAGCCGAACTGCATAAGTGCACCGGCGCTGGGCGCGAGCTTCAAGGCAGCTTCGATTGCGATAACTTTATCGCGCTGCGTGGCGGTCAGCAGAGCCAGTGAGCCAATGTGGTAGGCCTCGTTCTCCTGCTGGATCATCTGGGTCAGCGCGTCCTGGCGCAGGGTGATGGAGCCGATCTTGACGGGATCGGCGCCGGAGGCCTGCATGATGGCGCGCTTGCTCTGCTCCAGAGTGCGATTCTCGTCGCTGTACTCCTTGAGCTTGGCCTGGTGCGCGTCGCGCAGCTCGGTCATCTCGGCGAACTGACGGTCGCTGAGATCGAGGACAGTCTTAATGGCGTCTTGGATGCGCTGCTGCCCGCGCTGCTGTGGCGCGCCGGTAGGCGGCTGCTGCGCCCAACCCGCGGCGGCCAGCGTCAGCACCAGCGCCAGCGCTGCGGATAAAATGTGTTCTGTCGCCTTCATGTTATTAGCTCCCATTGGTTCATCAAAATGGACCGGCGGTCGCACGTCCTGGCAACTGAAAACAAGTGGAAACCAGCCGTGTACGTGAACATTAGACGCGACCGCCACGCCAACCGTTGCTTGATCGCTCGACTACTACACGATCGGCAAACATAAACATGGCGTGGGCGGACACACGACTACTATCTTCATTATGAACCCTATGGCCCATGGAAAGTTGCGGAAAGAGTGAGAATCGCGAGCGCGATCAATCGGCATGGGGGGAGCCGATCAGACGACGGGAGATGGCCTCGGCCTCCGCGCCCTTGCCCTGCGCGCGGTAGAGGTAAGAGAGCAACATCAGACGCTTGGTAATTTTGGGATGTACCGGGCCGTATTTCTCTTCCACCAACGCGAGAGATTTCAAATACAGCGGCTCGGCATCGCTGTAGCGCTTCTGATCCGTAAACAGTCCCGCCAGATTGTTCAGAATGCTGGCCACTTCGCCCTGGTCAGCCTGGCCCGCTACCTCCGCGGCGGCGACTTCGAGAGCCTGCCGGTAGAACTTCTCGGCGGCGGCGAACTTAGCCTGCGAATGATAGAGTACCGCCAGCTTGTTCAGCATTCCCGCCGTGCGCGGCAAGGACTCCAGCATAGCCAGCGAATCCTGCTCCGGCAGCAAAATGACCAGTGCGTCGGGACGGCTGACGGAGGAAAATTGTGAGGAGAGCCAATGCAGAGGGCTGGTGGTAACGGTGAGTTCCTGTTTGCCGCCGGATTTGCCGGAATCAGAGGATGCGTCCAGCGGATCGCCGGCTTGCTTCAGCACCAGGATGTGGATGTCGTTGCAGGCTTCCACCAGCAACTTGCGAATTAAACCGGTGCCCGCCGCGCCGATGCGGGCGTCGGACAACACCAAATCAAAACGCGGGGTTCCCACTTGGCCCGCTTGGCGCAACTGTTGCATGGCGGAGTGCAGGGTGGCGGCCTCGGCGCAACTGTGGCCAGCCATCTCCAGCACCAGCGCCAGGCCCTGTCGCTCAACCGGGTGATTACCCAAAACAAGAATCCGCGCCACGACTGATTCCCCCCACACATTTGCTATGTGAGTCCAAGATACAAGAGAGATCGATTGAAATTCCTATCACGCCCAGAGGTGGGTAGCGGGTCCGATGAATATTTGGGAGGAAGGCCGTTTCAGCGAACGTAGAGTTTCTTGACGTACTCGGCAACCTCAGCGTTCAGGTCCGCGTAGGACAGCCGCAGCACGGTGCGCAGCGCCGCCTCCAGCGTCTGGCCATCGCGCAGGGCTTTGAGCAGCTCGGGAATCTGGTGCTCGCCGTATTTTTCGCGGATCATCTCCACGGTGGCCACGGACTGGCCATAGGCGACGATCGCGGTCGCCGAATTAAAGCGCGTGAAGCCGCCCTCCAGCGCCTGCATGGGCAGTTGCCGCGAGGCGGCGAAGATCCTCGACAGTGAACGGGCGTACTCGCTCGACCCTCTCCCCGACTCGGCCTCCGCGATGCCCTCATTCAACCATACCGGGCAGTTTCCCTGGACAAACAGATGGACGAAGGAATGCACTAACTCGTGCTTCAGCACCCGGGACAGCTCGGCGGTCATGCTGGTCAAGCCCTGCACGGGGACGCGAATCTTGCCGTCGTTCAGAGCCCCGGCCCAGCTCGGGGCCTGGGTGATGTCCTGGAACTGCTGGGCGGAATAGAGGATCACCGAGACCGGCTCGCGCGGCGTGAAGTTGAGCGAAATTTCGAGCGCGGTGTAATGTTGCTCCAGGGTCTCCAGCACCTGCTTGCCAAAGCGCTCCGACTCACCCGTGCCTTCCCACTTCAGCATGAAGTGATAGCTCTCCGCATCGCGTTGACCGCCCTCGACGGCGGCCTCCTTCTCCACTTGGTCCATCAACGCGCGCAACTGCGCATCCGGCCTCAGAGCATAAGCCTGCTTCCAATAGTAGTTGGCTTTTTCGGCGCTCTCGGAGTAGTAGGCGGCGTAGCCCAGATAGGCGAGTATCTCCCACGATTCGGGATGATTGGCCTGCGCCACCAACAGATGCTCGCGCGCCTCGGAGTAGTTGCGACCAAGCAAGTCGATCTGCGCGGCCAGCAGGAGCGCCGTGCGATCCTGCGAGGAAAATACCAGCGCCTGCTCGGCCAATTTATTGGCCACCGCCGTGCGCCGCTGCCGGACTTCATACGCCGCCGCCAGCAGGTGCGCGTTCAGCGCGCTCTGGCGCTGCACGTCGCCGCTCCACGCCTCGCGCGCCAGATCGGAGAGCAGTCGCTCATTGATGGCGCCATTGAGCAGGATGGTATTGTCATTGCCCGTGGGCAGCCATAGCGTCATCGGCAGTTGGTTAGTTATACGCGGCGATTGCGCATTGCCGAAGGCGGCGAACGATCTGGGACTGGATGAAGTCGCGCTGGGCCGCGGCGGCAGCGACCCGCCGCGCTCGATACGTTCCACCTGCGTGCGCGGAATGGTAACCGAACCGTACGTGCCTTCGTAGGTGATTTTATCGCCCTGCTCGACGATGGATTCGGCCACAATGCGACTACCGTTCTTCAAGACGATGGTGTCGGCCCGGGCGGGCAGGACCATGAAGACAGGCTCGGCAATCAGAGCCGCCAGCAATAGCAGGGGCACGGCGGAAAGCGAGCTACCCAGCGACACCCCATGTTGCCGCCGGTTATTTTGGCATGAATGACGCAAGCGCGGAAGCCCCTCTCCCTGACCCTCAATCCCTGATGAGAATCAGGACGATCGCTCTACAGAAAGCATACCCCAATCTCCTCACCTCGCGAGGAAGAATCGGCTCCTGTGAACCGCGTCGGTAACGGCATCTGTCCGCTGACTGTTTGGTCCTTGACATCGCCGGGGAAAGCACGATAATGGGCGCGAGAAGTCATATTGTGTTGGGTCAGTAATTATCAGGAATCGCAAGGAGATGGGAGCAGGTTAGTCGGCGCGCTGCCGCTTTTCCCGCCCATAAGTACTCTCCTTCCAGCCATGTCCCTAGCGAGTTAAGCGAGAGTCAGGCGCGAGTTATTTAAGAATGCGAATTGAGTTCCGTACCGCTCCCAAAGGAGGGAATATGCGTCATCGGATTAACGTACTTCGGGTGATTAACGTACTTCGGCGCGGTGCATCAGCCTTGCTGCTGACGGCTTTGGCCACAGCACTGTTTTCCATGTCGCCCGCCTATAGCCAGTCCACCACGGCGAACGTTCTCGGCGTGGTGACGGATGATTCCGGCGCCGTGGTGCCCGGCGCGAACGTGGTGGCGACCAACACCCAGACCGGCGCCTCGCGCGCCGCCGTCACCGACACCGCGGGACGCTATCGCCTGCCGGGCTTGCAAGTGGGCGAATATAGAGTGGACGCCTCCTTCGCCGGCTTCAAGACCGTTACGCGCAGCGGCATCACCTTGGTCATCGGCCAGGACGCGGTGGTGGACATCGCCCTGCAAGTGGGCGCGGTTACCGAGATGGTGGAAGTAACCGGTGAAGTCCCTCTGCTGGAGACCACGACAGCGGTACTCGGCAGCGTGGTCGAGCAGAAACAGATTCTCGAGTTGCCGCTCAACGGGCGCAGCTTCACCGAACTGGCCACCTTGCAGGCCGGCGCGGTGGTCTCGCAGACCGGCGGCGTCAGCGTCTCGCAGGGCTATGGTTCAAAGATCAGCATCGGCGGCGGACGATTCACGTCGAACCTCTTTATGCTGGACGGCACGGTGTTGAATGACAGCTACAACTCGGCTGGCTCGGCCGCGGGCGGCGTGGTCTCCGGCGTCGAGGCCATTCGCGAATTCAAGGTGATCACCAACGCCTACAGCGCCGAGTACGGCCAGCACACCGGAGGCGTGATCAATGCCATCTCGAAGAGCGGCACGAACAACTTTCACGGCTCGGTGTACGACTTCCTCCGCAACGACAATCTCGACGCGCCGCGCTGGGAAGACAACGCCTTCAACCGCGGCGAGAAGCCGGAGTTCCGCCGCAATCAGTTCGGCGCAGCCATCGGCGGACCGATCAAGCATGACCAGACTTTCTTTTTTGCCAACTATGAGGGACTGCGCTCCAACCTCGGCAACATCTCCATTGTCGGCGTGCCCGATGCTCAGGCCCGGGCAGGCATTTTTAACGGCCAGAATTATGCTGGTACGGCGGGCTTCGCGGTGGTCAAGCCGTTGATTGATAAGCTGTGGCCGTTGCCTCCGGGAACCGGGCGTCCAGCGGCAGCCGGCGTGGTGGAATTTACACGCGTGGAAGATCAACCCTCCGAGCAGAATTACCTGACCGGCCGCGTGGATCACAAGCTGTCCGACAACGACTCCATCTTTGGCCGCTACACGGTTGACCGCGGCAGCACGCAGCCGTATGCCAGCATGAACGCCTTCTTCAACCAGTCCACGAGAAATCAATTCGTAACTTTCCAGTACGACAAGGTGGTCTCGCCCACGGTTCTAAACACCGTGAATCTCGGCTACACGCGCGCCCACACGGCCAGTCTTGGATTGATTGCGCCGGGCTTTGATCGCGTCAGCTTTACTGATTCCCCGTTCGGCATCGGCGTGGTTACTGTGGCCGGCGGCGTCCGCTCCACCGGCAGCGGCAACAGCGATCCGCGCACCTTCATTCTGAACAATTATCAGGTGAAGGACGACCTGAGCTGGTCGCACGGCAGCCACTCGATGAAAGTTGGATTCAGCGTCTCGCGGCTGGTGCACAATGACAATGCGCCGCGCCAGCCCTCCGGACAGTTTGATTTCCCCAACATGTCCGCGTTGCTGCGCAATGAGCCCAGTAACGCGCTGATCACTTTTAACGAAGACGCTTCGCGCTACATCCGCCAGAATGTCCTCGGCGCGTACTTCCAGGATGATATGCAGTTGAGTCCCACGCTGATGCTGAATACCGGCGTCCGCTGGGAGGCCTTCAGCCTGCCCCGCGAGCTTCGTGGCAAAGGGCACATCGCGCTGGAAGACAATTTCTACGCGCTGAATGCCGCCGGCACAAACGCTTTCGGACCGAGTGACATCGCCATCCAGAATTCGAACTTCACCTCCAACCCGTCGCTGAACAGCTTTTCGCCGCGCATCGGCCTGGCCTGGACACCCGGCAACGGCAAGACCACTTTCCGCGCCGGCACCGGCTTCTTCTTCGAGCCGCTGGTTTACTGGACCTATCGCATCACCATCCTGACCACCGCGCCTCTGGCCATCGAGAACCGCTTCCAGGATACCGACAGCACCAACGCCACCACTCCGGCGCTGGGCGGCGGCGCGGCGCTGATCGATTTCCCCAACGCCTACTTCTCGCAGAGGGCCGCCATTCAAGGCTCGTTGGCCGAACCGCGCTACGAATCCATTGACCCGACGCCGAATCATCCCTATTCCATCAAGTACAGCTTTGACATTCAGCATCAGTTGAGCAACTCGTTCCTGCTGCGCGTCGGCTATTCGGGCACGCACGGAGTGCATCAGGGCATCGTCTATGAGAACAACGGACGCCGCCCCGACATTCGCAATGACGGCGTACTGTCCTTCGTGGGCGCCAACGCCAATCAGAACACGCGCTTTGGACGTTCGCGCCATCGCGAGTTTTTCGGCAATCAGTTTTACAATTCGCTGCGTCTGGAAACCGAGCAGCGCGTGACCCGCGGCCTGCAATTCCGCATGGCTTACACCTGGGCGAAGAACATTGACGACGGCACGTCCATCACCGGCGGCACCGATTTTGACAGCGACGGCGCAGCGCGTTATTGGACGCTGCGCGAGCGCGGCCCCTCCGCGCTGGATACGCGCCATGCTTTCACCTTCAACTCTGTGTATCAACTGCCTGGTGAGAATGTAGGAGGCGTGGCGGGCAAAGTACTTGGCGGATGGAGCCTCAGCGGACTGATGCGCCTGTCCTCGGGCCAGCCTATTACTCCGGTGATGGGATTTGACCGCTCACGCACCGTGGTGGGCACGCGCTACCCCAGCCTCGCTTCAAGCGCCGACAACAATCCCACCAGCGGGACTTCGGCTGGCTGCGGCATCATCGCCCCCGGCACCACGCTGGGCACGCCGGACCGTTGGTTTGATCCGTGCGCCTTCGCAATGCCTGCCAACGGCTTCCTCGGCAACCTGGGTCGCAATACGGTTTCCGGTCCGGGAATCGCCACGGTGGATTTGGGCCTGTCGAAAAACTTCAAGCTGGCCATGCTCGGCGAATCAGGCGGCCTGAATTTCCGCGGCGAATTTTTCAACGTCCTGAATCGGCCCAACTTCGATACCCCGGGGGTGAGCCTGTACAACTCCGTCGGCGCCACTGTGAACGTGCCCTCGATTCTGCCCAATGCCGCGCGCGTAACCGGCACGGCCACCTCGGCGCGGCAGGTGCAGTTGGCGCTCAAGCTGGTCTTCTAACTGAACTCACCAACCAACCAAGAAGGCTCCCGACAACGGGAGCCTTCTTGCATTTTGTTTTGCTTTTGTTGTGATCCGAGCCGCGACAGTCATGGAGCGTCCACCATGCGGATGAACGCGCCCAGGTTGGTATCGCCGGAATGCAATATTGCGATTGGGCTTATCGTGAACGCCGACATTGTCGCGTTATCGAGCATGGTGGTCGCTCCATGACTGTCGCGGCTCGGATTAAATTAACTCGCGCCGTTGTCGACGCTGGCCCACAGGTACCACGAAGCGATGGAACGATACGGCTGCCAGCGCAGGCCGTGCCGCGCGACGGTGCTGAAGGCGGGCAGGGATTTGTATCCGTAGGCGCGCTGCACGGCTTTGCGGATGGCCAGATCGCCGGTCGAGAGCACGTCGGGGCGACCGAGCGTGAAGATCAGGAACATCTCGGAGGTCCAGCGGCCGATGCCCTTTACTTGGGTGAGATGCGTGATCACTTCCGCGTCCGCCATGCGCGAGACGCGGCGCAGCGGAAAGGAGCCGTCCTCCACGCGCTCGGCCAGATCGCGGATGTAGGATATTTTCTGACGCGACAGTCCCACCGCTCGCATCCGTTCTAAAGGCATGGCCAGAATCTGCTGTGTAGTGGGAAATCGGTGTGAGGGAAACAGTTCGCGGAAACGGCGCAGGATGGTTCCGGCGGCCTTGCCGCTCAATTGTTGATAGATGATGGCCTCAACCAGCGCGCGAAAGTAGTGGCTGCGCCCGGGCTTTCCGCTCTGAGTGAGGCCGAGCTGGCAGGGGCCGATCCTGGCGATCAGCCCCGCCATGACTTTGTCAGCGCGCGATAGCTCCGTGACGGCTTCGTCGAGCAGGCCTTCCATCCGAATGTTGCGCCGCGTGTCGAAGATCATATTCGTGACAGAGCCGCGTGACAGTGCCGCGCGCGTCAGCAAGCGGGCCAATGGAAAAACCAAACCCCGGCCGCGATGCTTTCTACACGCACGAACAGAACAGCAGATCGTAATCCAACCGTCCTCGTCCGGGGCGGTGTGTTCCGTCGGCCCGCTCGCTGACGCGCGCGGCACTGTCACGCGGCACTGTTAATTTATGGCGATGGTCACCGTATTGCTCACCTGGCCTTCGGCGGTGGTGATGGTCAGCGGGACGGCGGCGCCGAGCGTGGCGCCCGCCGGGACGCGCGCGTTCACTTGATACAAGCCTACAAACCCAGGCGCGAGTCCGGCGAAGTCGAGCGGCGCGACAACGCCGCCGATGCGCACGGTGGGATTGCCGGCCAGCACGGGTATCGACGTGCCATTCACGCCCGCGGGCAATCCGCTGGGCAGCGCGGGAGTAACCCGTCCCAGTCCAGAAGCAAAGATGATGACCACATCGCCGCGCCGGGCGGGCCGCGCTACGCTTAGGGGCACGCTGCCCGCTGGAGCCGCGAAGCTCGCATCGGGATTCTGTACAGCTCCCTGCCCGGAACCAGCCTGGTTCAGAGCGAAAATGCCTGGAGCGGACGGACTCAACGGAACGATCACCGTGTTGCCCGCCGCGCCCGGTCCGGCAAATACGGTGATATTGGCCGTGGCGCCCGTGGTCTCAAAGGGAATCATGGCGTTAATCTGGCCGGGGCCAGCAAAGAATAGCGGCGCGTAGCGGTCATTCACCATCACGCTGATCGACGACAGATCCGTCGGCAGAGGCGTGGCCACGGCGACATTGGATCGGGGCGCGAGATCCTGTGTGGCGGTGGAAAAGATGGACACGAACGCCCCCGGCGCGAGAGGGGTCCAAAATCCCGCTCCATCGCGTAGCGGCGTGGCCACCTGCGGATTGACGGTAATAACCGCGCCGCCCACCATGGTGGTAAATCCAGTGGCATTGGAGAGTGTCATGTTGGATGTTCCGGGCGCGGCGGTGGCGGGGATACTGATATCCTGCCCACGAACCGGCGTGCCACCCACCGTGGCTCTAAAAGTGGCGGCGGTGGGAATATCCGGAGTACTGAAGTTCAGGTTGGTGTCGGTGAGTCGCGTGGTCTCCGAAGCAACGATCGTGTGGAGCCTGCCGCGAGGCAAGAACAGGGGATCACCGGAGAGCCTTACCAGACCGTTAACCACTGCTCCCACGCGATCAAAGTTCAGCAGCGCCAGTGGCTGCGGCGGCAGCGCCAGAATGGCCAGGGCAGACTGACCAGCCACCAGATTCAGCGTGACGGGAGTGGTTTGCCCGCCAAAGAAGGTGCTGGAAAAATTAGCCACGCCAGCCTCATAGAACCCGCCGATATCCGCGAGAGCTACCGGGCCGTCGAGCGATTCGACCAGAACGCGGTAGCTACCCGACGGCAGTCCATCGATACGATAGTTTCCGGTTGCGTTGGTCAATTGCGAAGCCAACGGCGTGCCGCCCGGAACGCTCACCGCCACCACATGCGCCGACTGCACCGGCCCTCCCCCTGAATTGGTGATGGTCCCCGAGATGCTGGCCGTGGACGGCGCGAAGGTGGGCAGAGGATACAGCGCCGCCATGCTGATGGCGTCATCGGAGGATAGCTGACGGTTGGACACCGAGCCGACACGCGTTACCGAGGACTTCATAATTGACGCGCTGACGCCGCTGTGATCCAGGCCCAGCAGGTGGCCAATTTCATGCACGGCCACCGCGACGATATCGAAGGAGTTGGGACCAGCCACCGGCGAGAATACAAGGCCCGGAAAGGGCGTAGGATTAAATGCGATGTCAGAATCCACGATCTGCCCCGTGGACGCAATGAAGCGTGTCGCGGTGCTAGCCAGCACGCCCGGAGGGCTGTTGAATGTAGTGGGCGAGAAGCTCACATGGCTGATACCATCAGCCCCCGCCGCCGGATCGGGGCTGGCGGTCAGCCCCAGATCGCTGAAGTTGATCGCCGCGCCGGGTATCTGCGTCCAGACGCGGAAGGAATCGCGCACCACGCCGGCTACCACCAAGCGCTCCAGCTCTCCCGTAAATCCGGGCACTCCGTTGGGATTGATGATGAATCGCAATGACGTTCCCTGCGGCCAGCGTAGCGGCGTGCCCGCGCTGGTTACCAAGTTTGTGCCCGCCTGCAGATTCCTCGGCGCGAACAGAGTGAGGCCGACGAAGAAATTAATAACCAAAATGGCAGTCGCCATCAAGAACTTTGGTGATACGCGGGTGGGTGAAGAGTGAGTGGATACCGATGTGTTTGTATGTTGAGTCATGGTCATCTCCTGCTCCTCTTCTATTCGTTCGGCAGGGCCGGCTGCGTGCGGGCCACCGAGATTCGTATCTGATTCATCAGCAAATTCAGAGAGCGCTCCGAAAAAGTAACCTGCGAATTTTGCCGGAGGGCGGAGGCCTCCACGGAGCCAACCGAGTCCACCAGCGTATGCGCGGTCTGGCCCGCCGCCGCGGTGCCCAGCGGAATGGAGCGGGCGGCCACCTTGGCTCCGCTCGCCGGATCAGCCGCTACCGCCACAGTGCCCTGCTCGAAAGCAGTCACTTGATGCTGTCCCGCGGGGTCGGTCCAGACAAACAGAATCGCTTCCTGGCCCACCTGGAACTTTGGCACGGAGGCGATGGACATGCCTTCGTCGCCGATCTCCCCGCCGGGTTCGCGCAACTCGAACGAGCCGCCCAGTCCGCCCTTCAGATATCGCAAAGGCTGCACGCTATAAATGGTGTAGATCATGCGATGCGCGGAGTCCCACTCCACGCGCTTGGCGATAACGGCGCCATAGACCACGGTCTGCGACGCGCCCGTCAGGTCATCCATATACATGGGGGCCATTACCGTGGCGTGTTGCGGCACGGGGAAGGCCAGCAAGAGAATTCCCAGCAAAAATATCACATGTGTTCTCATCATGCTTTTCTCCAATACTTGAAGGATCGGCTTGCCGTTGTTAAACCTATGTTGAACCTATGTTGAATAAAATAACAGCATCCAGGATGCGCTGGCCAGGGGGGAGCACCAAACTTATCACAGTGGCCACAATTTGTTGCCAACCAACTGAATGTCTGTTCTTCTTTTGACACGCACAGGACTGCCCCGGCGCGCCGTGGGAGCAAGCCATCTGCTCGATTCATTGAAAAGTCTGCTGGATGGTGTAACTGAGCCACAACCGATAGGGAGAGATCGCGGCTCGGTTACGGTCCGCCGTCAATCATTTGGCTCTAGTTCGTTGCGCGGGCGTCGATCCAGTCCTGGGCCATGTTGCCGGCTTGAATGATCTGTGCCTGGGTCATGCGCTCTTTCAAAATCTCCATGCTGCGCTCGGCGTTGCCGCGCGCGTTCTCATCTCCGGTGGTCTTGGCCATGATGGTGAACCATTTATAGGCCTGCGTCAGATCAGCAGTTACCCCTTTGCCGCCGATGTGGAGATTGCCCAGCACATACTGCGCGACAGCGGAGCCCTGGTCGGCGGCCAGACTGTACCACTTGGCCGCTTCGTTCTGATCGCCAGCCACGCCCTGCCCCTTCAGATACATGTCGGCCAGCATAATCTGCGCCTGTAGATACCCGGACTCGCCCGCCATTTTGTACCAACGCACGGCCTGCGTGAAGTCGCGGGCCACGCCCTTGCCCTCCATGTGCGCCAAGCCCAGATTAAACTGCGCGTCGGGATAGCCCTGCATGGCCGCGATGCGGTACCAGCGCAGCGCCTCCTGATAGTTGGGCGCATCGAGGCCGCGGCCCTGGTAATACATCACGCCGAGATTAGTCTGCGCGCTGGGATTGCCGTCCTCGGCGAGCGGCTTCCACTTCTTCATGGCGGTGGCGAAGTCGCCGCGCGCGTAAGCGTCCATGCCCTCCTGAAAGTCGGCCTCGGTGACGTTGCTGCAACCGGTGAGGAGGACCGCCAGTAGGAATGCAAAAAATGAGTGCGCCAAAGGCCAAGCGGGCCGGCAGGCACGGCGAATCCCTGAATCGGAATTAGGTTTTACTCTTTTCATGCCAGATCAATATACCGCCTTCCCGGCCAATTCTAAAGCCTCTCGTGGCCCGTGACCGGGCGGCTGGGGGATGCCAACAATAAGATGGCTGGTTTTTTGTGTCGTTCGTCGCCCTACTCACCGTCGTGAAATTGCTCTACACTGGATGTCATGCGCATGGATACTTTATTGAAGCAGGGAATTGAACAACTGGAGAAGGCGGGCGTGGGCTCGCCGCGCTTGAATGCCGAGCTGCTCTTGATGCACGCGGCCGGGTGTGATCGCACGGCGCTGCTGGCGCATCCCGAACGCGAGCTGACGGCGGGGCAGTCGGCGACTTACGAAGCCTGGCTCCATGAGCGCGCGGCGGGCAAGCCGGCGCAGTACATCACGGGGCATCAGGAATTCTGGGGCCTCGAGTTTCTGGTCAATCCCTCGGTGCTGATCCCGCGGCCCGAGACGGAACTGCTGGTGGAGACGGCGCTGGAGTTTGCGCGCGCCGCCGGAAATTCCGGCAAGGAAATCAACATCGCCGATGTGGGCACCGGCTCCGGCTGCATCGCGGTGGCGCTGGCCAAGGAGTTGCCCGAGGCGCGCATCTACGCGCTGGACAATTCTCAGGAAGCGCTGGCCACCGCGCGCCGCAACGCCGAGAGGAACCTTAATTCCGGGAACATTGGCGGAAATAATGGCGCACGTATCAACTTCCTGCACTCTGATTTATTGAAGCCCGTCTCCGGCGAAGTGCTGCCCACTTTCGATCTGATCGTCTCCAATCCGCCCTACGTCTCCGAGCGCGATTTCCCGTATGTGATGGTGGAGGTGCGCAAGTACGAGCCGCCCTCGGCGGTCTTTGCGGGCGAGTCGGGCGTTGAAGTGTACGAGCGGCTGATTCCGCAGGCAGTGCAAGCGCTGCGCAAAGATGGGCTGATGATTCTGGAACTCGGCTACGATGTGCGCGAGCGCGTGCGCAGTCTTCTGCTGCCCGAACACTGGACCGACATCGACTGGCGCAAGGACCTGGCTGGGATTATTCGCGCTGTGATTGCACGGCGGAAGTGAGTTAGGGATTGGGGGATGGGGATTAGGGGATGGGAAAACCCAGGATCGGACCACTTTGCCCTAATCCCCAACCCCTAATCCCTACTTTTGTGGCTTCGGAAGATGACTGACCAGCGGTTCGGGCGCCTTCTTCCCTACGCGCAGGCCCAGCAACCACTCGACGCGCTCGAAGACTTCCTTCTTGCGTGCTTCCCCCAAAATGCGGCTGAAGACTCGGCCCTGCTGGTCGATGATGATCGTACCCGGCAGGCTCTCCCCCATTGCAAATTGAGTCATGTGATCCAAGGTGGTGCCGGTGAGGATGGGGAAACTCATCTTGAGTTTCTTCGCGAAGGCGGGAATGTTCGGCTGAGTTTCCGGCGCGTCGAGCGAGGCGGCCAGGACCACTACTCCCTGAGCCTCGTACTTCTTGGTTAGCTCGACGAAGATGGGCATCTCCTTAACGCACGGTCCGCACCATGTGGCCCAAAAGTTCAGCACGACAATCTTGCCGGAATAATCGGAGAGCTTCTGCTCTTTGCCCGATTGGTCGGAGAGTTCCAGCGGCGGCGCGGCTTCCTGCGCGCGAACGGCACTGGCTAGTGCCACAATCAACAGCAAGGACCGCGCGGCGGAAACTGCGCTGAATTTCAAGACTGGCCGATAGATCGCATACATTCGGCGAATCCTCCTCATTATAACCAGGGCTGCCGGTACAGTGTCCCGTGAGCACTGTGAAAAACCCTCACGACGTTGTCATCCTGAGCGGAGCGAAGGACCTGCTTTTCCCCGCAGGAAAACTAAAGCAGGTCCCTCGCTCCGCTCGGGATGACGACGCAGCGGGAGTTTCAAGTAATTCCAGACCACCCCTAGAATGAACGTGAATAACCGACCAGCATCAGCCAGTCAGCAAAGGCGGCGTCCCCGTGCGAGTTGTTCCGAACGTCCGGCACGCTGCGGGTGCGGTCGCGGTGTACCGCGATGGGAGCGCTGACCGACCAAGTGTCATGACCGCGCGAGTACATGATTCCCGGGGCCAGCGAGACCCCGTAGCCGGGACGGCGAAAGCCATCTTCGCGTCCGATCAGGTCGCGCGCTGGCACGCCTTCCATGCGAGCGGTACCGGTAAACGCCAGACCCACCAGCTTGGGAACGGCGTAGCCCATTCCCGTCTGCCACAGATATTGGTCCGAAACCGAGAAGATCGTTCCCGGCTGCGAGAATCCCTGATAGCCGATGCCAGGCGTGGGTGGACCGTTGCGTACCCAACCCTCGGGGACGTAGCTGTTCTTCGGATTGAACAGGTAGACGCCGGCGGAAAATACCGTGAAGCGCCGAATGGACTTGTAGGCCATGTAGTCGAGAGAAACGCCCGTGCCGGAGTCGCCTTGCTGAATGGATTGGTCCACATTAATAGTGTTGGGCGCCACGAAGGCGGTCACATTAGGATTGCCCGTGGGCAGCTTCAACGAAAAACCAAACTGGATGTTTTGATGGTTCTCCGAAGGCGGACGGAAAAGCCAGAACTTTGCGCCAATCGACATATCCCCGATGCCCGTGCTATTGGTAACCGTGTCGTTGCGATGCGAGGTCCGCTTAACGTCCATGAACGGGGCGCTGACGCTGACACTCCAGCGCGGGTTGATTTGATAGCTCAACCCGAAGTCAAACAGGTTCAGGTTGTTCTCCACCTGCGTCTCTTCCGCGAGACGATCCGTTTCCTCATGGTCGCCGCGGAAATGGCGGAATGAATTCTGGTAGCGATAGCCAAACGAGACGTTCCATTTCGAAGCCCCGGTTAGTGTGGACGTGACCACGCCGCCACCTTCGCCGCCATCTTGCCCCGCACTACAGATCGCACCAATCACGGGCGCGCCTTGCCGGGCCGCCACTCAGCCTTGACCAAAGGACTCGGCAAGGTGCTCAAGCTCGGTTCGATTAGGATGTCACGAGCGCAGCCTGGCGATGCAACTTGCGATATGATGGTCTCGATTCAATGAATGCTCAGACGGACAACTCGCGCCAACGGCAGGCGGAATCGCCGCGGCAGCTTGCCGCCAGCATCGCTCTGCGGCTGCGCGACAACGGATATCAAGCCTACTTCGTCGGTGGTTGCGTCCGGGATATCATGCGCAGCCAAGCCCGGGAAGATGTCCGCGAAGAGTTCCCCATCAAGGACTACGACATCGCCACCGACGCGCTTCCCGAACAGGTCCAGAGGATATTCCCGCACTCGCTCGCCATCGGCGCGCAGTTCGGCGTAGTGATGGTGATTGAGGGCGGGCAGCGCATTGAGGTCGCCACCTTTCGCAACGATGGACTCTACACCGATGGCCGCCGTCCCGACTCAGTCCGCTACAGCACTGAGGCGCGCGAGGACGTGCAGCGGCGCGACTTCACCGTGAACGGGCTGCTCATGGACCCGCTCACTGGCGAAGTACTCGACTACGTGGAGGGCCAGCGCGACATCCAGCGCCGCCTGATCCGGGCCATCGGCGAGCCTGCTCGTCGCTTCCGCGAGGATCGCCTGCGTATGTTGCGCGCGGTGCGCTTCGCTTGCACACTAAACTTTGAGCTTGACCGCGAAACCTTCGAGGCCATCCCGCCGCTGGCCGCACAGATCGCCTCGGTCAGCGCCGAGCGCGTGCGCGACGAACTGCTGCGCATCCTCACCAGCGGACACCCGCGGCGCGGCTTTGAGTTGCTGGACTCGACGGGCCTGTTGCCGCACATCCTTCCCGAGATCGCGGCGATGAAGGGCGTGGCACAGCCGCCGCAGTTTCATCCAGAAGGCGATGTCTGGACACACACGCTGCTCATGCTGGAGATGCTGCCAGCCAATTGCGCCAGCACGCTTGCGCTCGGCGTGTTGCTGCATGACGTCGGCAAGCCGCCCACGTTTCGCGTGGCCCAGGATCGCATTCGTTTTGACCAGCACGTTCCCGTGGGCACGCGCATGGCCGAAGTTATCTGCCAACGGCTGCGGCTGGCCAACGACGAGCAGGCGCAGATCTCCGCGCTGGTCGCCAACCATCTGCGCTGGATGGACGTGCCTCAAATGCGTCCGAGCACGCTGAAACGATTTTTCCGGTTGGATCGCTTCGAAGAACATTTAGAATTGCATCGTCTCGATTGCCTTTCCAGCCACCGCGATCTGGAAAATTATGAGTGGGTGCGGACGCACCTAGCGCAGATGTCCGCCGCGGAGATCCGTCCGGAGCGGCTGCTCAGCGGAGAAGACCTGGTAGTGCTCGGCCACGCGCCAGGCCCGCTCTTCCGCGAGATTCTGCAAGCGGTGGAGGACGCGCAACTCGATGGCAACCTGGATTCGCGCAACGCAGCGCTAAACTTTGTTCGTGAACACTATCCGACTTAGTCCCCGCGTAGGAATATTATCGACCGGCCGAACCGGGAAAGTATCGATACTTTAATGTTAATGCCTGAATCTCCCAATCGACTTGTTCCGCTTGAGCAGATGCTCGAAGACGCAGCGCGAAGTCTCCGCGAATTTCGCGAGCTGCGCGCGCGGGACGCACTGTGCGTGGAAGGCAACGAACTACTGTCCAGCACCGCCGCCGAGACCTTCCTCGCGGCATACAACATGCACGGCGAGTACCTCAGCGACGCCATCACTCTGCTGACGGAGATATCCACGCTGGACGATCCCTGCCTGGCCGAGCCCGGACAGCGCGCCACTTTCCCTCGCTTAATCGAACAGCTCAGCGACTCCTTCGATCCAGATTACGGATTGCTCTACGACCGCGCCTTCGCGCAGATGATCGACATCACCCGGCGTCTGCCCAAAGCCGCCGCGCTGAACGCCGCGCTGCTGCGCTTCGAGACCGGAGACGCCCGCAGCCTGCTGCTGCGCAAGGCCCGTCTGCGCGACCCTGGCAAACTTCTGACTGCGTCGGCACGCGGGGGAGTCCGCAAAGTATTGGTGCTTTCCCGTGTGACGATCGGTGCCGATGTAGCCATTACCAGCGTGGTCCTGCACAAAACCGGCAGGATATTCTCCAACGCCGAGCGCATCCTGATCGGCCCGGCCAAAACCGTCGAGCTCTTCGGCGGCGACCCCACATTGCGCTTCCTGCCTATCTCCTACAAGAGCAATGGCGGCCTGATTGATCGTCTGCTGAATTGGCTGGCGGTCCTTGACGCGGTGGAGTGCGAAATCGCGGGCCTGATTGAGGACGCGTACGTCATCATCGATCCGGACTCGCGCCTGTTGCAGCTCGGTATGCTGCCCGTGGTGAAAGGCGATGCGCGCTATTTCTTCTTTGAGAGCCGGCGTTGGGAGGACACCTTTAATGATCCGATGGGCGTGAACACCGCCAAGTGGCTCGGCCAAACCTTCGGCGACGAGATCGCCATTCTGCCCGCGGTGTGGTTGCGCGAAGCCGACCGACGACTGGGCAGCGACCTGGTTCAGCGGATGCGGGACAGCGAAGGAGCATCCGCCACTTCCCGTCGCCAGATTGCCGCGATCAGCTTCGGCAACGGCGGCAACTCCGCCAAGCGCGCCCCCGATCCCTTTGAGTCCGCCTTGCTGCTGCGCCTGCTCTCGAGCGGCGTGAGCGTTGTGCTCGACAAGGGATACGGCGAAGAGGAGGCGCAGCGCGCCGATCAGCTCATCGCTGCGGCCCGCGAGAAGGGTTATCCCGTAACGGTGGCCTCGGAGACGTCAGCAGCAGACATCACCCATACGGGAGCACACGGGAAGGCTTGGATGCTGGTGTGGCAGGGCGGCATCGGCGTATGGGCGGGACTGATCGCGGCTAGCGATGAGTTCATCGGCTACGACTCGTCGGGACAGCACATCGCCGCGGCACTGCGCGTCCCTCTGACGGACATCTTCATCGAACCCTCCACCGCCAAGTTCCGCAGCCGCTGGCGCCCCTCCGGACGAGGCCTGATCCGGATCATCGACCGCGCCAGCCAGTCTGTTGACCCGCACCAGTTGGTCGAAGATGTGATGAGGGCGCGCGCCACCCCGGATACTAAAACCGAGTAGCGAAGTCGGTTGCTAGCTGGAGAAATTGGGGCCGAAAATCGCCCCTCGCCCCCAGCACAAAACTCGCGGAATTCGCGGTTCCGCCCAAAGTGCAAACGTTCGCGGTTCTGACCACCCTGACCAGATTGACAAACCGGAAAATCGGCCCGGGGTTGGTTCGAGATTAGCCCAGCAATGGGAGTCGGCGGTGGGCAGTCGGGCAACCCCGGAGCGCCAACCTAACCACTCTGCCCACAAATTCCACAGCATCCAAATTTTCCAATTAATCAGGGCGATTATCCCCTTGACAAAAGCTGCGCGCGGGTGCAATTATCGGATAGCGAATTACAGGAGCCGCCGTGGATTTCAATCCGCCGAGTATTCAGCGGAGTTCCGAAGCACCGGCGCGACAAGAGAATTGTGATTGTACTGCAGGCTTTCGCGGATGACAGCGGTAGCGATAACGGCTCCGAGGTTTATGCTCTCACTGGATACCTGCTCCCTTCGCATACGTGGGACGATTTTTCAGTCGCGTGGGAGGCTACATGCCGCGCGCCACGCGGGATTCAGTATTACAAGACCAACGAGGCCATCGCATTAAAGCGTCAGTTTGCTGGCTGGACACATGCACAAAGAGATAAGAAGCTAATTCAACTTGCCAATGTAATCGCTGAGTTTCGACCGATAGAAATTGGGGCAACGATACGCCGGTCGTTGTTCGAGTCGGCGCTATCTGAATCGAACTTCACGGACCAATTTATGTCCGATCCGTACTATCTTCTCGCGACGTATCTGTGTGCTCGTACCGATGTTCTAGCCCTTCGCTTTCAGAACAATTCTGGATTAAAAGTGGATAAGGTCGACTTTTTTTTGACAATCATGGCGCGGTTGGCTATCACTTCAAACAGCACTTCAACTCGCATATTAAGCAACACATGGACCTTGCCGGTGAATGTTTCCATGTCGATGACAAAGACTTCTTGCCGCTTCAGGCAGCAGACATGAGTGCCGGGAGGAACAGGCGGGATGCGCAAAAGATCGCCCTATGGACTGCGGCGGATCGTGTTCTTGGTTCGTTGCCCTCGAAGGTTTTTTCTATCGATGCCAGTTGGTTGAGGGAAACTGCTCTTGGTGCCCGCCAAGCTGCGAAGGGTATGCGTCGGCCTAGTGGCACAGGTTCAAAACCCGATCCATCATGTTGAACTCATCACGGTTGTTAAAGCGGAAAGAGAATTCATTCAAATAGAGAGGTAGATATTTCGCTGAAACCTTATGGAATACTCCAACAATCCCACGCTTGAAGAGGGACCAAACATTCTCCACGCCGTTGGTATGAACAGCCTTCCCGTCCTCATAGCGAACATACGTTTCACCATGATTGACGGCGCGGTGCGTGAACTGGGAGCTATCCAACCACAAGTAGGAAGAGAATTCGTCTGTGTGAATTTCGCTTCCGGGTTCCGCGTGTTCTCGGATGAAATTCTTGAGGACCGATGCTGAACAATTCTCAACAGCCTGCATCCGAATCTTCCCAGTGGTCCGCTCTTTTATGCCAACTACGGGAACTTTATTGGCGGCTCCTCTGCCGCGGGGACCTTTTCTTGATCCGCCTACATAAGTTTCGTCAACTTCGAGGACACCGGAAAGTTTCCCAATCAAAGCATCATCCTCTTTCATAGCCAGACGAATACGATGAGCCATGTACCATGCAGTTTTGTAAGTAGTATCAAGTTGCCGCTGAAGTTCTTTCGCAGAGATACCTTTTTTTGCAGAGCACATGAGGTAGATTGCCAAAAACCACTTAGTGAGCGAAAGGTGCGAATCGTGAAAGATCGTTCCCACAGTCACAGAGTATTGATAGTCGCAATCGGCGCAATAGTACAGATGCCGCTCTTTGCCGGTTTTCCCTTGAGATGCGAGCCGAGACACGCGGTCTCCATCGCAGCGCACACATCGCAAACCCTTCGGCCAGCGGATGCGCTCAAAGTGAGCGGTGCAAGTTTCCTCAGAGTTGAACTTAGAAACGATCGCGAAAATACTGGGCTGCTGTTTCATGATTCCCCCTACTTACAACCCAATCATATCAGCCTTTTGGGCTTTTGTCAAGGGGATAATCGCCAAGTTTTTTTGGCAGTCACTTTCTAGTCATTTGAGTACCGCAAGTTGTTGACTCTTCGTTCGAGCAACTACCGCAATTGTCAATTTGAAGGCTCTGGAAATCATTTTTCAACAAGCTGCTAAACATTGCATCGGCCCAGTTCGCGTGGGACTACGCGACTCGTAAGCTCAGTTCCTGGGATGTGTAAAGTGGAAATCGTATTACTTGTTCCACTCAAACAGGTTCTTCCAGGGACTGGCGGAGCGGGACCCTTGCGGAGCGCGATGTCGGCGCACGCGCAGCGCATAGTGCAGAAGGCTGAGCAATACCGTGTACTGTGGGGCGTCGAGCGATTCGGGCAGGCCCAGCACGCGGGGCGGCAGGCCGATGCGGGCGGGCATGAGCAAAACGCGTTCGGCCAGATCACACATGCCCGGTAGATTGGCGCCGCCGCCGCACAGGACAATCCCCGCCTCCAGATGGTCCTCCAACTTCTCGGGTAGGGACGTGTGGCGCAACTCATTCAGGACGAGTGAGAACAACTCCATGCCGCGCGCTTCGAGTATCTCACGCAACAGACTTTGCTGAATGAGTCGCGAGGTGGGCCGACCGAGTTCGGGCACTTCAAAAGTTGTGCCGGTGTGTCGCCATCCGGCGGTAACCGCGCCAAAGGTCTGCTTGATGCTCTCGGCGTCGACGCGGGCCGTGTGCAGGCCGATCATCAAGTCACTCGTGAAGTGATCGCCACCCACGGCAATCGATGCACTCATGACCACGCCACCGTGGCGATATACAATCATCTCCGAGCTGGCGCCGCCGATCACCACCACCATCACGCCGCTGGCACGCTCGTCCACGGAGGTGGCCGCCTCGCCGACGGCGTAGGATTCGGCGGCCATGGTCTCCACCATGACGCTGGAACGATTCACAGCGGCAACGAGATTCCGTCCCACCGCGGCGGATCCAGTCAGCACGTAGCCGTGCACAGCCAGTTGGATGCCGAGCAGTCCTACCGGATCGCGGATGCCGCCGCGCGAGTCGAGCACAAACTCACGCGGCAGCACATGGATGATTTCGCGGTCGGCGGCGAGCGGCACGCCGCGGACCTCGTCCATCAATTGCACCACATCGTTGTTGGCAACTTCGCGCGGCTGTGAGTGCGAGAGAAACATGCCATCATGGCTGCCGATGGAGTGCAGGTGCGACCCACCTGTGCCAATAACGGCGGACTCGATGACCAGCCCGTCGGCCATCTGCTCAGCCTGGGCGACGGCTTCGCGCACGCTGGCGACGACGGCTTCCATGTCCACGAGATTGCCTTTGACCCAGCCATTGGAGGAGGCCTCGCCGACGCCGAACAGACGCAGGCGCGTGCCGTCATCCGTGCCGCCCGCGGGTGCTTCGGCGATGGCGGCGCGCGTGTGCGCATGGCCGAGATCGATCGCGGCTACGTACTCCGCTTTGTTGCTCATTGTGCTCCGCCTTGTTGCCTATTGTCCGATGACCGGGGCCATGCCGGCTTCCTGCATGGGCGCGGAGGGAGTCGGCGATCCTGCGGCGCGAGTAGCGGGTGGCGATGGGGGCTTCAACGGGCGCGGGGACTGCGTGGGTTTGTCAATACGTACAGTCTGCGGCTCACCCGAGTGAATCACGGCTTGCCCTTCGTAGCGCAGATCAATCGATTGAATTTCCGTGAACTGCTGACGCCAATCATCAATGTGAGTCAGGTAAGTTTGGAAGCGCTCGGCGTAGCTCTCCTCACCGAAGTGCAACAGCACCGAGTGATCGCCATCGGTGGCGATGGCGCGAAGATTGCGGGGATCGGCAAGATTCACTTCGGATATTTGCTCGACAGCCGTCCGTCCGGAATTCTCAATGGCGGCGGAAAACTGGACCAGTCGCTGAAGCTTTTCGCGCCGGTTCGGCTCCGGCTCGTCGAGTGTAACGCCGCGCAAAACAGGCAGCGATAATAGCGTCTCCGGCGGTGCGTCCAGCACGACGCCTTCGGCGTCAATCAGGCTGACACCCTTGGGCGACCAGAGAAATGCCACCGGCTGGCGCTCCTCGACGCGAACCCATATCTCACCCGGCAGCACGCGCGTAACGCTGGCGTGATGGACCAAGGAAATTTCCTCGATCTGACGCCGCCTCTCGTCAAGAGGAATGTCATAGATGCTGTGGCCCTGGTCAGCGCGAAAAACTTCGTTCACCTCGCTGCGTCCCAGATGCTTTTCCCCGCGCAACTCAATCGTCGCCAGGCGATAGCGAGAATTACTTTTGAAGTAATTCGCGAGCAGCCAGGCGGCGGCTCCGACGATGGCCAGCGCCATCGCCAGGGTAATCGCGCTGCGAATCATATGGGCGCGCCGCGTGATGCGGGCTCCACGCAGCACGGCCGTGTTGCGACGGCGAGGCGTTGACTCACTCGACGATTCGGGTGCGTCCGTGTCGGGAATTACATCTTCAAACGGGTTGTTACTCTTAGTAGCCAAGTTGTTTTCCTAGTTCTTCCAGACGATCACTTCTTCCTCCAACTCGATGCCGTGCGCCTTGCGAATACGGTCGCGGATGCGATCCATCAGGCGAAAAATGTCCGCCGCGGTGGCGTGGTCGCGATTGACGATGAAGTTGGCGTGCCGCTCGCTGATGACCGCGCCACCTTCGCGGGTTCCCTTCAGGCCGAGGTCGTCGATCAATTTACCCGTCGAGAGTCCCGGCGGATTCTTGAAGATACAGCCCGCGCTTTTTTCCTTCACGGGTTGCGACGCGCGGCGCTTCTCGTTGCAGCGCTTGATGTCCTCCATGATCTCCGCGAACGGCCGCTCGTTCAGTTCGAGGCGCACGGCCAGCATGATGTCATCAGGCGCAAAGCTCGAGTGGCGATACTGGAAACCGATGCGATCGGCAGTGAGTTCCTCGATCTTTCCACTCACTCCGCGAAAAACAGTAACCGAGCGAACCACCGCGCCGATCTGCGTGCCATAGGCTCCGGCGTTCATGCGCAGCGCGCCACCGACTGAGCCGGGCACGCCGGCCAGCCCCTCGATGCCGCCGAGATTATTCTTGGCGCAGCAAGTAACTGTTCGGCCGAGCGACGCGGCGGCGGAGACACTCACATTGCGTCCCTCGATAATCACATCATTCTTACTCGGCGCAAGCTGGAGAAAGACGCGCGTGAACGGCTCGTCCACGGGAAGGATATTCGTCCCACCGCCGATCAGTTGCCAGGCGATGCCGCGCTCGCGCAACGCTGCTGCCAGCGGCTCCAGTGAGTCATGCTGGCGTAGTACGATCAAATCAGCCGCGCCGCCCACGCCGAGCGACGCGTAATCAGCGAGCCGCTCGTCAGGCTTGTACTCCGCCTGCCAGCCGGCCATCCGGCGTAGAAGCTCGGGATCGTTGCGTAGTGTTGAGTTACTCACTTCGCTTTACTCACTTCCTGACTCACTGACATCGTAGTTACAGTTGCCTGGTTCCGGGAACGCAGCCGTGTCAGTAACTCCTCACCCACCTGCCAGACATTGCCCGCGCCAAGAGTGAGTACTAAGTCACCGGGTTGAGTGAATGCAGCCAGCCGATCCATCAGCGCGGGGACGGACGGCGCGTACTCGACATTGCTCTGCGCTTGGGGTTGGGAAACCGCGCGGATGCGCTCCACAATCTTCGATGCCGTGATGCCCTCGATGGCCGGCTCGCCGGCGCCGTAGATGTCCAGCACGAACAGTGCATCGCAATCGGCGAAGCACGCGGCGAACTCGTCCATCAGCGCGGCACTGCGCGTATAGCGATGGGGCTGAAAGACGACGATGACGCGACGGTAGCTGCACTGCTTCGCGGCGCGCAGGGTGGCGCGAATCTCGGTGGGATGGTGGCCGTAATCGTCCACGACGGCAACGCCGGCCTCTTCGCCGCGCAACTGGAAGCGCCGTTCGACGCCGCCGAATTCACTGAGTCCCGCGCGAATCGTCTCGATGGGAACATTGAGTTCCAGACCCACGGCGACGGCGGCCATGGCGTTCAGCACGTTGTGCTCGCCGGGGATGCGCAGATTAAACTCACCCAAGTCCAGGTCTTTCCGGCGCAGCGAGAAACGTGACTCATGGTGGCCGCAGGTCACTTTCGAGGCCGCCAGGTCCGCGTCGGGTGCGCCGTAAGTAATGATGCGGCGGCGCAGCGCGGGCAGCATCGCGCGCACATTCTCATCAGCGATGCAGACGATGTCCGCGCCGTAAAACGGAACCTTGTTGGCGAACTCCGCGTAGGCGTTCATCAGATTGCCGAATGTCCCGTAGTGATCGAGATGCTCGTGATCAATGTTGGTGATGACGGCGAGAATCGGCGCCAGCAACAGGAAGGAGCGGTCGCTCTCATCCGATTCGACCACCATGAAATCGCCTTTGCCGAGGTGCGCGGAGGAGCCTACGCTGTTGAGCTTGCCGCCCACTACCAGCGTCGGGTCCATGTGGGCCGCGCCGAGCACGGCGGCGACCATCGAGGTGGTGGTGGTCTTGCCGTGGCTGCCCGCGATGGCGATGCCAAACTTCAGGCGCATCAACTCGGCCAGCATCTCGCCGCGCGGGATGACGGGAATCTGCCGCCGCCGCGCTTCGATCACTTCGGGGTTGTCAGCCGTTACGGCGGAGGAGACCACCACGGCTTCGGCTCCATCAACGTGGCGGGCCTGATGACCTTCCCAAATTTTTGCTCCCAGCGATTGCAGACGCTCCGTTACTGCCGACAACTTCTGATCGGAGCCGGAGACTTCATAGCGCAGGTTCACCAGCACCTCGGCGATACCGCTCATGCCGCTGCCGCCGATGCCGATGAAGTGAACGCGCCGTGCCTGAAAAAACATAGTGAGTAATTACCTGCTCCGATAAGCGCTGTACATCGCATCCGCACTGGTAGCCACGGTGAGCGATCTTCTCGCCGTGGGCCTTCCCGTGAGATCGCAAGCCCACGGCGAGAAAATCACTCACCGTGGCTACCCAGGCATGGCTGCCAGTTTTTCCAACTCATTCACGATGCGCTCGGTGGCGTCGGGATGAGCTTCCTGCCGAATGGCGTTTTCCATGGACGCCAGCCGCGCAGGATCATTCAACAATTCCGTGATCAGCTCGCAGATGCGCTCACCGCTCAGATCACGATCCAACAATAAGCGCGCGGCTCCGAGTTGTTCGAGCGCCTCGGCGTTGCGCAACTGGTGCTGATTCGCGGCGGTGGGAAACGGCACCAGCACGGCAGCGCAACCTGCCGCCGCCAATTCGGCAACCGTAGTCGCGCCCGCGCGGCAGATCACCAGATCGGCCTGCGCGTAGGCATCCCACATGCGATCCATGAAGGCGGAAACTTCGTGGCCCGCGCCGGCCAGGCCTGGATGCCTCTCCACCGCTTCTCTCACTCGATTATATTCGCTTTGTCCGGTCTGGAGCAGCAGGCGCACGGGAGTTTGCGCCGAAGATTGCGAATGATCCAAAAGGGGCAACGCCTCCACCATCGCACGGTTCAATGAGCGCGCGCCCTGACTGCCGCCAAAGACCAGCACGGTAAACGGCGGGGCGTGCGGTTTCGCAGGGATGGCGAAGAACTCATCGCGCACGGGAATTCCAGTATGCAGAGTCTTCTCCGTCCCGAAGAATTTACCCGCCTCGGCGAAGTTGACAAATGCCCGCGCGACAAATCGCGCGACCCAGCGGTTGACCAGGCCGGGGTAGGCGTTCGGCTCGTAGACGGCCAGCGGCACTCGGCGCCGCCCGCCGGGCAGCAGCGTCGCCAGCAGCGTCGCTAACATCATGGGGCCAGCCGCGTAGCCACCCACGCCGAGCACGACATCAGGCCGAAACTTTTTCAGGATTTTCAGGGATTGCAGAATCGCCAGAGGTAGTCCCGCCAGTGTTTTCAAACGAGCGACGGCGTTCTGCCCTTGCAACGCGCCGACCTCCAGCAGTTCCAGCGGGAAGCCCGCGGCGGGAATCATGCGGGATTCAACGCCGCGCGCGGTGCCAACGAAGAGCACTTCCCGGCCCGGCGCGCGACGGCAGAATTCGCGCGCCAATACCAGCGCGGGAATGACATGGCCTCCCGTGCCGCCGCCGGCGACCAGGAGCTTCAGTGGCGGGTTTATTGGTCGCCCTCGATCGAGCGTAGTTTCTCGCCCCATTGTGCACGCCGGGAAATACTGAGCAGAATGCCTGTAGCCGCCAAACAGAAAAACAGCGAACTGCCGCCGTAACTCAGGAACGGCAGTGGAATACCTTTGGGGGGGATGAGCGCGAGTACGACGCTCATGTTGATCAGACTCTGACAGAAGATCATCAGCGTCAGCCCGGCGGCGAGATAGCAGCCGTAATCATCGGGAGCCATCATGCTGGTCCGCCAACCGCGCCAGAAGTAGAGTATGAAGAGGCCGATCAGCAACAAGGCTCCCCACAGACCCAACTCTTCAGCGGTAACCGCGAAGATGAAGTCGGTGTGCGGAGCGGGCAGGAAGAAGAGCTTCTGCCGCCCATTCATCAAGCCCTGTCCGGCAACGCCGCCGGTGGACACCGAGATCATGGATTGAATCACCTGAAAGCCGCTTCCGAGCGGGTCCGCGTAAGGATCGAGAAACGATTCGATGCGCGCGCGGCGATAGGGAATGCGCCAGACCAGCAGGTAAAACGCGGGCGCGGAGATGGCGGCGAGCGCGCCCAGGTACCGTATAGGCAGCCCCGCAATGAAGAACATGGCCACGGTTACCAGACCGATGGCGATGGGCGTTCCCAGGTCCGGCTCTTTCAGAATCAGCAGAACAACAATGGTGATAACGGAGAGCGGTGGAACGATGTCCTGCCAGAAGTTGGCCACCCTACCCGAGCGCTTGTCCAGCCAGTAAGCGAGAAAGATGATCACCATCAGCTTGGCAAATTCGGAGGGTTGGAACGAGATGATCCCGAAGCGTAGCCAGCGATTGGTATTCTGCACGGGCGCGGCAAACAGGACCGCCACCAGCAGCACGATGGCGATAAAAATTCCGGGAAACAAAACGGCGGGATGACTCAGATATCGATAGTCCATGCGCATCAGCAGGAGCATCATGCCGAGCCCCAAAATGGCCCAGGCGACTTGCCGCCAGAAATAGGCCGTGGAGCTGCCCAAGTCTTCGCTGGCCATGGGGGCGGAGCTGGAAAAAACCATCAACAGCCCGAAAAACACCAGGGTAAGCGTCACGCCAAACAGCACGCGATCAGCGGAAAAGCGGCCTATGTTTGATCCCTGCACGCCTGTCGATGTCCCCTTAAAATTTGCGGACCGAAATTCGCGGAAGCCGCCAGTGGCCTCCCCCATTTCAGGATCGCATCCCGCTTAGCGCAGCTTTAGAGTCGAGAGCGAAAAAAGCGCCAGGATCAGCGCCGAAATCCAAAACCGGATGATGACCTTGGACTCGCTCCACCCCAACAACTCGAAGTGATGATGCAGTGGCGCCATCTTGAAGATGCGCTTGCCACGCAGCTTGAACGAGGCCACTTGCAGGATCACCGAAAGTGCCTCGGCGACAAACACCCCGCCGATGGAGATCAGCAAAATCTCCTGCTTGATAATCACTGCCACGGTGCCGATGCCGCCGCCCAGAGCCAGCGAACCGACATCCCCCATGAATACTTCGGCAGGATGTGCGTTGTACCAAAGAAAGCCCAGCGAGGCGCCCACCATGGCGCCGCAAAAAATCGTCACCTCGCCCACCTGCGGCAGATACTGAATCTCCAGATAGCGCGCGAATACAGCGTGTCCGGTAACATAAGTCAGCACCGTGAGCGCGCCGGCCGCAATGATGGTGCAGCCGATGGCCAGCCCGTCCAGACCGTCCGTCAGATTCACGGCGTTGCTGGAGCCGACGATTACCAGAATAACGAATAGAAAAAAGAAAACAAAGGCCGCCGGGTAAGTATAGGGCGAATTCATCAGACTATCGATAAGCAGATCGGGCGTGAACTGTTTGAAAAATGGTACGCTCAGGTGCGTCGAGTAACTCTCCGTGGCTGTCAGCGCCAGCAAACTGACGCCCACGCCTAGGCTAATCACCGCCTGCAATCCCAGCTTGCCGCGCGTCGAAAGACCCTGATTGCGGCGGCCGGTGATCTTGCGATAGTCGTCGATAAAGCCCACCGCGCCGAAGGCCAGCGTGGCCAGCATCACCAACCAGATCAGGGAATTGCTCAGGTCGGCCCACAGCAGCGTGGGAACCAGAATCGCCACGTGAATGAGCAAGCCACCCATGGTGGGCGTGCCGGCCTTTTTTTGATGCGATTGCGGCCCCTCTTCGCGGATGTACTGCCCAATCTGAAAGTCCTGTAGACGCCGAATCAGCCACGGGCCCAGCACCAGGCAGATCACCAGGGCGGTGATCGAAGCGAACGCGGTGCGAAAGGTCAGGTAGCGGAATACGCGGAACGGGCTGAACAGCGGAAACAACTGCTCATAAAAGAGATAGTACAGCATGGCGTTTCTTCCCTTAATTAATACCCTGTCTAATTAACTTAATCTAATGACATTGCCTATTGACTCACTCAATTAGTGACTCAATAGTACCGTATTACAGTAACTCACTAGTTACTATTAATGATCTCCCAGACCCGCTCCAGCCGCACCGCCCGCGAGGCTTTCAGTAGCGCTACGTCGCCCGCGCCGAGCATTCCGCGGAGACGCTCACCTGCTTCCTCCGGTGTCTGCATCATCTCCACGGCATTGGTCGACATACCCGCCGCCACTGCGCCGTCCCGCAGCGAACGCGCATCTTCGCCAACCACGATGAGATGATGGATGCCGGCTTGCTGCACTCGTTCACCACAACGGAAATGGAGCGCCGCGCTGGACTCGCCCAGTTCCTTCATGCCGCCCAACACTGCGATGCGGCGCTGCGCGGGCAACTCGGCGACGGCCTCCAGCATGGCCTCCAGCGCGGTGGGGCTGGAGTTATAGCAATCCAGCACAACACGCGCGCCATTCGCCAGCACAGTCACTTCGCCGCGCATGGGCAAAGGCTGCAACTCACTCACCGCCTGCTCCAGCGTTTCCGGCTCAATCCCAAACAGACGGCAGACCGCCGCCGCCGCCAGCACGTTGCTAATATTATGGCGGCCCAGCAGAGGCATGTGAAATACCGCATCACGCGGCTTGCCGGAAACCGGCGGCGGACCGCCCTTATGACCGTTCCAGACGGCGCCGCAAGGCATGTCCTTCATCGGCGCGACGGGCAGACGGAAGCGGTATCCGCCCGTCTCGATTGGTTTAATTTCACGCGCCTTCACATGGGCGTCCTGATTCGTTCCGTAGTAAATGACTTGTGCCCGCGCCAACGGCCCAAATCCACTTACACGGTAGTCATCGGCATTGAGTACGGCCCAGGCGGTGGAGTCCAGTGAGTCAATCAGTTCGAACTTGGCCTCGGCAATCTCCTCAACGCTCGAAAAGAATTCGAGATGAGCTTCGCCGACGTTAGTAACTACGCCGACGTCCGGACGAGCCAGGCTGGAAAGAAAACGGATCTCGCCCGCAGCCGACATGCCCAGCTCAAAAACACCAATCTGGGAATCGCCCTCCAGCTTGAGCAGAGAAAGCGGCAGCCCAAATTGATTATTCAGATTCCCCTCGTTCTGATGCACACGGAAGCGCGTGGAAAGCAGCGACGAGATCATCTGCTTCGTGGTGGTTTTTCCGGTACTGCCGGTGATGGCCACTACAGGCCCGGCCCACTTGCGGCGCACGTGCGCGGCCAGACGCTGCAAGCCCAGGGCGGGGTCGGGGACAGCGATCAGCCGGGCGCGCAACTCCTGTGGATATTCGCTGAGTTTTTCCGAAGCGATCACGGCGGCGCATGCCCCTGATTCGAGCGCCGCGCGGACAAACTCATGTCCGTCAAAGCGAAGGCCGCGCACGGCGAAAAAGCATTGGCCCGAGGTGATGGTGCGCGAATCAATCGAATAACCCTTGGCGACAGCCAGCGATGAATCACTGGTTGCAGCGCCGAGCGTGGCCGAGATTTCCTGTAGGCTAAGTTGCATAATTCTATTACCAATTATCAGCGATGGGATGTCATTCCGAGCGTAGCGAGGAATCTGTTTTCCGCGGCATGATTACCGCAAAGCAGATTCCTCGCTACGCTCGGAATGACATACGTGGAACTTTTGCAGCCAACAGCTAAAATCAATCTCCTCGCAGTATCGCTCTGGCGACTTCGCGGTCATCAAACTTAAGCCGGTCGGAGCCGATGATCTGATAGTCTTCATGACCTTTGCCGGCGATCAGCACGGTGTCGCCGGACCGGGCCTCGCGCAGCGCGCGGGCGATGGCGACGGCGCGGTCCGGCTCGATCACATATTTCGCACCGGCTTTTTGCAGGCCGACCTGCACGTCATTGATGATCTGCAAGGGGTCCTCCGAGCGCGGATTGTCCGATGTCAGGATGACTTGATCCGCAGCGGCGGCAGCCTGACCCATAGCCGGTCGTTTCGAGCGGTCGCGATCACCGCCACAACCGAAGACCAGGCTTAATGAGCCTTCCTTCGTCATCTCGCGGGCGGCGGCAACTACGGAGCGCAAGGCCTCTTCGGTGTGCGCGTAATCCACCAGAACGGCAAACGGCTGGCCCTCCTGAATGGCCTCCAATCGTCCGGGCACGGTAACTTCGGCCAGGCCGGCATGAATGGCCTCAGGCGAAATTTCCATTGATGTCGCGGCGGCTATGGCCGCCAACAGATTGCTGGCGTTATGCCGGCCAGGCAGACGCGATTGAATTTCCATTTCTCCGAACGGCGTTTTTACGGTCATTTTGATTCCTTCGGCGGAGGATATCCAATTGCGTGCGCTGACATCGGCCGGATGATCCATGCCGAAGGAGATGATCCGCGCAGTGAGTCCTTCACGCATTTCGTTGAACCGCGGATCGTCGGCGTTCAAAACCACTACCTTTGGCGCGAGCCAGCCGCTGGAATCCCCGGCATCCCGTGTATCCGATGATGCGGGCTGAAATAGTTTTTTCTTAGCCATAAAGTAGTCGTCCACGGTGGGATGAAAGTCCAGATGGTCGCGCGCGAAATTGGTCCAGACCGCGGTGTGAAAACGCGATCCGGCAACGCGATCCATCGCCAGCGAGTGCGAGGAGACCTCCATCACGGCGGCCATCGCGCTGGACCGTCCGCCCAGATCGAGCGCCTCGCGCAGCCAGCGTTGCAGGTCCAGCGATTCCGGCGTAGTCTGCAGCGCGGCAATTTTCCTGGCGCTATCGCTGAAGCGCAGGCGATTCTCGATGGTGCCAAACAGCGCGGGAGTGCGGCCGGCAGCTTCCAGAATAGAGGCGATCAGGAACGCAGTGGTGGTCTTACCGTTGGTCCCGGTTACACCCATCAGATCCAGTTCCCGCGTGGGATGCTGGTAGAATTCACAGGCCGCTTGCGCGAGTGCAAAGCGGATGGCGGGCACCTGAATCCAGGCAATCGCGGAAGGAAGTTCAAATTGCTCGCGGGGCAGCTCGGAAACAATCGCCACGGCTCCGCGCGCGATGGCGTCGGCAATGTACTTTGCGCCGTCGTCGCGGTATCCGCGGATGGCGAAGAATAGGTGTCCGGCCGCAACGCGACCGGAGTGATAGGCCAGCCCGGCGGCCTCGCGCCGCAGGTCTCCGGTCACGATGGTTCCCCGCACATGGTGGAAGAGTCTCGGCAGCGCAATGGGCATGGGTGGCACGATCAACCGCTCGCGGCTTTGGCCAGTACGCCAGGCGAGGGCTTGCTGGAACTTTCAGGCGCCGGCGAGGACTGCGCGGCCGAGCCAATGCGAAACTTGACGAGTATGGAAGCACCCTCCTGGATAACCGTGCCCGGAGCCGGGTACTGGTCAAAGGCCACGCCGCTTCCCACCAGTTGAACTTTCATATCCTGCGCCAGCGCTTGGGATGTAACCGCGCGCACCGAAGAGCCCAAGAAGTTCGGGACCACTCTTCTCGGCACGTCCCCCGCGGAAAGGTCGGCCGGATCGGAAAGATCCAAATCCACGGATCGAACTGCCGGGCTACGATTCGCCTCGGTACTCTCCTCATTGAACTGGGCTGCTTCGGATTTCCCCGTGGCGGGCTTGCGCAGCGCGGCACGTTGCGAAGTCGACAGAGGCACGGCAGTGCCGGGCAGATTTCGATAGGCGAGAATTTGTTCGGCGATGCGGCCAAACACCGGAGCGGCAATCGATCCACCGTGATTGAGCCCGCGCGGTGAGTCCAGCACCACCAAGATGGCGAACATGGGATCTTCTACTGGAGTGATGCCCACGAAGGATGCGATATTATCCGTGCGGGAGTAAGTACCCGTGGCCGGGTCCAACTTTTGCGCTGTCCCGGTTTTACCACCGGCAGAGTAACCCTTCGGCAATGCGGCCTTGCCCGTTCCGGCAATGACCGTCTCAGCCATCATGCGCTGCATTTTGCTGGCCGTCGCGGGGCTAATCACGCGGCGCATATCCCCGGGCTTGATATCCGGCTCCGAGGTAGATGGCTCGCCCCTTCCCGCAACAAAGTTGCCGTTCCTGATGGCGGCCGCGTTGTTGGCGGGATCATCGAGCAGGATGCGGGGACGAATCCAAACGCCGTCATTGGCTATAACCGACGCCGTGGAAACGATCTGCAACGGAGTAACGCCTATCTCCTGACCCATGGCGATGGCGCCAATCGAGGCCTTCCACCAGCGCTCCGGCGGCTTGGTTAGGCCGCGGGCTTCGCCGGGCATCTCAATGCCGGTGGGAACACCGAAGCCGAAGCTGCGGATATATTGATAGAACTTCTCATTGCCCAGGCGCAGGGCCAGCTTGATGGAGCACACGTCGCTGGATTGCTGAAAGGTCTCCGAAACCGTCAGGATGCCAAATTTCATGTGGTCGCGGATGGTGTGCCCGGCAATATTGATGGAGCCCATCTGGCAGTCGATACGCTCGCCAGGTTCGGCCAGACCGGCCTCGATGGCCGCGGCAATCGTGACAATCTTGAAGGTGGAACCCGGCTCATAAATACCGCCAATGGCTGTGTTGCGGTGGGCTTCGGCATGAGCTTCTGAAAACTTGTTGGGGTTGAATGTGGGCCGGTTGACCATGGCCAGGATTTCGCCGGTGTGGGGGTCCTGCACAATGACGGTGCCGGTCTTGGATCGGGAGAGAGCCATGACCGCGTCCAATTCTCGCTCAGCGATGAATTGGATATTCTCATCGAGTGTCAGCACCAGATCGTGTCCCGGCTGCGACTCGCTGCCTTTGCTGGAGTAGCGTCTGCTGCGCGCGTCGCGCTCAATCAACAGCTTACCCGGAATGCCGCGGATCAGGTCGTCGTACTTCATCTCCAGGCCGGCCAGGCCTTCGCCATCCATGCCCACATAGCCGAGAACATGCGCCGCCAGCTCGCGCTTAGGGTAGAAGCGTTTGTTTTCCTTCTGAAAGTAGATGCCTTTCAGATTCAGTTGGCGGATTCTGTCCGCCTCGCGCGCGGTTACTTTGCGCTTCACCCAAGCGAAGGAGTTTGTGCCCGTCAGTTTTTTTTCCAACTCCGCCCGCTTCATGGCCAGGACCGGGGCCAGCAGACGAGCCGCCGGCTTGGGGTCGCCCACCTCGGCCGGGTCCGCGTAGACGGACTCCACCTCGACGGTCATGGCCAGGGGACGGTGGTTGCGATCATAGATATTGCCGCGCGCCGGGCTCACTTCAATGGTGCGCTCCTGCTGGCGACGGGCCTGCTCGGTGAAGTTGCGATACTGAAATACCTGGAAATAGAAAAGGCGGGCGATGACGACGAGGGTCCAGCAGCCTAAGGCGATGGTCAGGTAAAGCGCGCGGCGGGCATAGAATGGCGGTTTATGATTGGGCATCGGCTCTCGCTGACCTCCAGTGGTTCAAAGCTCGGGCCTTGCATTCTTGCAACGAGACTCTTGCAACGAGATTCTGGCAATAAGCCGCGACCGAAAGAGGGCGGTTGCATTAGGCACTGCATCAGCAACAGACTGCTAGCGAGCTGCGGATACAGGCTGAATTCGTGCCGTAAGGACCAGGGTGTTGCCCGGACCAACCGGGGCGGCCAACGTCGCTGGGGGCAGCGGTTCGGCGCGGAAAATTTGATTGGGAGCCAGCGTCCTCATGCCCAGCTCATTACGCGCGATCCAGTCGATGCGCAGCGGGTCGCCCAGCGAAGCCTCCTCCAACTGGAGTTTGCGGTTGGCTTCCAGAGCAATTTTCTTCTCGCGTTCCAGCCGCTCGATCCTGTAGCCGTTCTCAAGGGTCTGGAATCGCCCCATGGCGGAGAACAGCAGGGCGCCGAGCAGCACGACTCCCAGCAGAGTGCTTATGAGATATTGACGCGGCTCGCCGGGCCGTGCCAGCGGCACGAGTCTCGAATTATCCACCGATTTCACGTAGTAAATGGCCTGCATGGGATCTCCGGACCTCGAAGTGATCTGATTTCTTATGAATGTAAACTGCAAAACTTTTATTGCGGCTGGTCCGTATGGTCCGCCATCGGCTTCATGGCCGCTCTTAATTTTGCGCTGCGGGAGCGACGATTGGCGATGATCTCGGGGTCTCCCGGCTTGATCACCTTACGCGTCAGATTCTCCATGACGCCATCGCGATCCCAACGCTGCATCTGCTGTTTTACGATGCGATCTTCCAGTGAATGAAAACTGATTACCACTAATCTGCCGCCCGGTGTCAGGCATTCCGGGACTTGGTTCAGGAATTGAGTGAGCTGCTCCAGTTCCTGATTCACGGCGATGCGCAGGGCCTGAAACACGCGCGTCGCGGGATGCACAAAAGTACCAGTAGTCCGGGCACCGTCCCAATGAGCCGAGTGGCGCCGTCTTGCATTGCTCCGCTCGGCCTCGCGTCTGCCCCCCAGGCAAGCCGCGATGATTTCAGCCAATCTCACCGTTGTGGTGATGGGCCGGGCCCGAACTATCGCTCTGGCGATTCTCTGTGACCTCCTTTCTTCTCCATATTCGTATATCACGCGGGCCAGCTCGCGCTCGTCCCAGCGATTTACAACCTCGTCTGCCGTCAGCTCCTGATCCGGGTCCATGCGCATGTCCAGTGGCCCGGCGGCCTTCAGGCTAAATCCTCTTTGCGGATCATCCAGCATCATTTGAGAGAGGCCGATGTCCGCCAGTATCCCGTCCACCGCCCTAATGGGCGGGGAAAGGGATAACTGCTGCAAACCTTGTGCGATTCCGACGCTCAGTCCGGCGAAGTCCTGCCGCACTAACGTGAAGCGTCCGGCCAAGCCGGGACCGCGTAGGCCCGGTAAGGACGATAATTTTTCGCGCGCCAGTTCGAGCGCCGACGGGTCGCGATCCATCGCGATCAGACAGCCCCTCGCCGCTAATGTCAGCCGTTCCAGAATCGCCCTGGAATGCCCAGCGCCCCCAACCGTCGTGTCGAGGTAGAGTCCCCCGGGCCGCACCGCCAGCCAGTCCATGATCTCGGCGGTCATTACGGGGATGTGCATCTGGCGCCCCTGCGGTCATGGTGATAACTGATTTAGATACCAAGTTCATCGAGCACCTTCCCATCTTCCGCCGTCATGGGATTGCTGTTCATTTCGGCCAGGAACCGTTCGTTGTTCCAGACCGCCAGCCAGTTCACGTGCCCCAACACGGCCACCTCGCCTTTGATCTCTGCTTTGTCGCGTAAGACTGAAGGAATAAGAATGCGGCCCTGTTTATCCCAGTTCACCACTTGGCCGTAATAGTTCAGGCGATCCATGAGTTTGCGGCGGGAAGTGTTGAAACTGCCCCCTTGGGCCAGCTTTGCTTCAACTTGGGCCCACTCTTCCATGGGATAGATCCGGGCATATTGGCCGTCCAGGCTGGTCACCCAGAATTCGGCGCTGCCATAGCGATCTTCGAGACCCTTCTTGAAGGTCTCGGGAACCTTCAGACGGCCCTTTTCGTCGATGCGAGCTAGGTGGTTGCCTCTAAGCATATCGAATCACGGTAACAACTGCGCTCCACAGTCCTTCACAGTAGGCCACTGTCAGCAAAAAAACTCTACTAATTTCCACTTGGCTCCACATTTTTACATTAAGAGCTGAATCCTTGTCAAGAACTTTGTGATGGAAAGTGAAGATAACTATGAAATATTTTTAGTGGACTGGTTGGACCTAACCACAATCTGTTGTGGCCATAAATTGGACAGCCGCATATATGGAGGTATTAGTAGAAAAGATACAATTTAGTCCAGGGCAGCGGTGCGGAGTTTGGCCATTTCTGCAAAGGCGATGCCTCTTACGATGACCCCTAACCGAGCCGCGACAGTAATGGAGCGTCCACGATGCCCGAAAACCTGAATGTTGCTCAACGCGGGACAGAGTCGCGCGCTCGCCTCTATGGACGCTCCATCACTGTCGCGGCTCGGATACACCATCGGGGAAATACCTGGCTAACTCGAGGAGAGTGAATAGCTTCCGAGAGGAATGGGAGCGATGTCCACCCAATGGTCGGGGGTGTCCTGACCGACCAGCACTAGCGAATCCACGCGGAAGCGAATCGGCTGGGGCAGCTCAGTCCAGGCCAGCGAAACTTCCTTGAGTGCATCTTGAGTGGCGACCTCGTCAAGGGCCTGAACGACGGTCACATGAGGAACGTAGGCATACGGCTCCGCGGAGTACATTCCGTTATGGTTCAACAGACTATGCAGCTCAGCAAGCTGCGTCAGCCCTTCGGCGACTCTCAGGTAGACCACCCCGTTCACAGGCCAGAAGGTGGATACTCCATCAAGGGAAACTTCGAATGGAGCGATCTGGCGGCATCGCTCGCGTAGATGGGCCAGCCGGTTATCGCGGTCGCCGACCGTCCATGACAATAAGCGCGGCGGCAGGACGCTTACGTGAGCTAGCCAGTCCCCATAGATCGGATTCAAACGTCGGCGCAAGCCGCTCACAAAATCCGCGATGGGTCCGGTGAGATACGAAACGACAGCGTAGGTGGAATCGAGCATACTGCTTCCAGACTATCCAATTCATTCGCAAAGGTTCAAGTCCCAAATAAGGAGAAGACAGAAGTCAGCACATTTGCGGAAGCTAATGTCTCTAGTTCTGTATTCTGCCTCCTGAATTCTGCCTTCTTTCTCCTTCAGCCCATAAATGATACTTATGATGTTAGAATATTTATGAACTTTACAAATAGCTGTTTCTGTCGTCTAATGTACGATGCCCTTGGGCGTGGCAGCGGATTATCAGGCTGTCCGGGCATATGTGGAGATCAGGAACTGGCGGTTTGCCGGCATTCACCTGGCATGCGTTTCGTGGGCAATTTCCCGCGCTGGTCTCCCGCCCATCAAGCCATTTTAGGATCAGGAGAGGAACGATTTCATGGAGATCTTTTACGAACAGAACGCCAAGCCGGAACTGCTGAAGGGCAAGACCATTGCCATGATCGGCTACGGCAGCCAGGGCCACGCCCAGGCGCAAAACCTCCGCGACAGCGGATTCACTGTTGTGATTGGACTCGACCCCGGCCGCGGCTCGGCCCAGCAGGCCACCGCCGACGGCTTCAAAGTTCTGCCCGTCCCCGCAGCCGTGCGCGAGGCCGACTTCGTGCAGATTCTGGTGCCAGATGAGCATCACCGGAAACTGTTCGAGACAGAAATCCAGCCCAACCTGAAGCCCAACGCCATTCTCTCCGTCTCCCACGGCTTCTCCATCCACTTCAAGCAGATTGTTCCCCCGTCCACCATCGACGTGGTGATGATCGCGCCCAAGGGGCCGGGCCATTTGGTGCGCCGCGTCTACACGCAGGGCGGCGGCGTGCCCGCGCTGATCGCCGTGTCGCAAGACGCCTCCGGCAAGGCGCAGGATTACGCATTGGCATACGCCTATGGCATCGGCGCCACACGCGCCGGTGTCGTGAAGACCACCTTCCGTGACGAGACCGAGACGGATCTATTCGGTGAGCAGGCTGTGCTCTGCGGCGGACTTACCTCGCTGATGAAGGCCGGCTACGAGACACTGATCGAGGCCGGCTATCCGCCGGAGATGGCCTACTTCGAGTGCATCCATGAAGTGAAGCTGATCGTGGACCTGATCTATGAAGGCGGCTTGGCGCGCATGCGCTATTCGATCAGCAATACCGCCGAGTACGGCGACCTCACCCGCGGCCCGCGCGTGCTGGGGCCGGAAGTGAAAGAGCGCATGAAGAAGATTCTCAGCGAGATTCAGTCCGGCCAGTTCGCCAAGGAATTCATCGACGAGAATGAAAAAGGCAAGCCGAACTTTGATCGCCTGCGCGAGGCCGAGAAGCATCACCCGGTGGAGGCTATCGGCGCGGAGCTGCGCGAGATGATGTCCTGGCTCAAGCAGCCCAAGAAGAGCTAAGGCGCAACTGCGAAACCCGTATTGAGCCACCGTCAGGGCACGGTTTCAACCGTGCCGTCACGACGGCTCAATACCAGCGGTTTTTACCGCTGGGGCACGGTGAACGGACCACACCATGCGCTCGACATGGCTGGGAACCTCAGGGGTTAAAACCCCTGACATTTGGGGCGACTAACCGGCGCGGTTGAAACCGTGCCCTGACGCAAAATTGAAGTTGTCGCACAGACTCTGCAGTCGTGCCCTGACGGTGCTCCGAAACGCTTTGCAACAGAGTCTAAGGCGTACCAGAAAAATAAAGGAGACAGAATGTCCATCACTGGCGCTGAGATTTTGCTGGAAGCGTTGAAGCGGGAAGGCGTGGAGGTCATCTTCGGCTATCCCGGCGGGGCCAACATCCCCATCTACGATGCGCTCTACAACAGCCCCATCAAGCATGTTCTGGTGCGCCACGAGCAGGGAGCGGCGTTTGCCGCCGAAGGATACGCGCGCGCCAGCGGACGCGTAGGCGTGGCGCTGGCCACCTCCGGCCCCGGCGCGACGAATCTGGTAACCGGCATCGCCGATGCCAAGATGGATGGCATCCCTCTGGTCTGCCTGACCGGACAAGTGCGCCAGAACGTGATCGGCACTGACGCGTTTCAGGAGACCGACGTGGTCGGACTCACGCTGCCGGTAACCAAGTGGAACGCCATGATCACCTCCACACGCGACATTCCCACGCTCATCGCGCAGGCGTTCTACGTAGCCCGCAGCGGACGCCCCGGCCCTGTGCTGATCGACATCCCAGTCAACTTTGTCCGCGAGAAGATTGACGACCCCGCTTCCATTCACTATCCCGATTCCGTTTCCGTCCCCGGTTACACGCCAGATAAACCGACTGCACGTCCCATCGCCAAGCTGATTGAGATGTTGCAGCACGCAAAGCGGCCCGTGGTCATGGTGGGCGGCGGAGTGAAGTGGGCCGGCGCGGTGAAGCAGGTACGCGACCTGCTCGACACTTTGAAGATTCCGGTGATCTCCACCGTCCACGGACTCGGCACCGTTTCCGAGGACCGCGACTACTACCTCGGCATGGTCGGGATGCACGGCACGCGGCAGTCCAACATGGCCGTGAGCCACTCGGACCTGCTCATCGTCTTCGGCGCGCGTCTCGATGACCGCGTTACCGGCGACGCGGCCAGCTTCGCGCGCCACGCCAAGATCGCGCACTTCGAGATCGACACGGCGCAGTTGAGCCGCGTGCGCCCCTGCGATCTGCCCGTGGTGGGTGACCTGAAGTTCACCGCCGATGAGTTCCACGAGTCGCTGCCAGCCAATCTTCCTGACTGGTCTGAGTGGCGCAAGGAAACCACGGCCACGCCAAACCCGGCGGAGAAGGTTCACGTCGGCACGGGAAAGCCTTCGCCGACCAAAATATTGGAGATGCTGTTCGACATGATGGACCCTGACGCGCTGATGACCACCGACGTCGGCCAGCACCAGATGTGGGCCGCGCAGCGCGCCAGCGGCATCGCCAACCCGCGCCAACACATTACTTCGGGCGGCCTCGGTGCGATGGGCTTCTCGCTGCCCGCCGCGATTGGCGCGCAGATGGCCTACCCACATCGCCAGGTCATCTCCGTCTCCGGCGATGGCGGCTTCCAGATGAACATTCAGGAGCTGGCCACCATCCAGCGCTACTCGCTGCCGATTAAAGTCGTCATCATCGACAACAAATATCTGGGCATGGTGCGCCAGTGGCAGCAACTGTTCTGGGATCGCCGCTACTCGGAAGTCGATCTCTACGACAACCCGGACTTCATCAAGATATCTGAAGCCTACGGCATCCCCGGCGTCCTGATGAGCAAGGCCGAGAGCATGGAAGCACAGCTCAAGGAATTCCTGGCCATGCCCGGCTCCGCCACGCTGGTGGTCGAGTGCCCGGCGGAAGCGAACGTTTACCCGATGGTGCCCGCAGGCGCGGCGCTGACCGACATGGTATGGGAAGAGAAAAAGAAGTAGACAGAAGTTAGGAGTCAGGAGCTAGAAGTTAAGAGTTGGAAGGTCCGGAATATTCTGGCTCCTAACTCCTTCTCTTCTAACTTCTGTCTTCTAACTTCCACTTTTTAAGGAGTTGAAAATGACCGCAACCGCAGCACCGGCACTGACCGGCCTGACCGTGGACTTCCACAACATTCCCGGCGCGATGATGCGCGTGCTGAACTCCTTCACGCGCCGCGGCCTGGTCATTCAGGCCGTGCAGTGCGGCCCGGCGGGCGATCACCACCGCGCGCACGTCGTCGTCGAGGCTCTGCCCATCACCATGGAGCAGACTATCAGAGAACTCGAGAGCACCGTCGGCGTGGACTCCGTCGCGCCCATCGAGACCGCGCAGATCACCAAACTTCTCAACGCCACCCGCTAATCTCACTCCTGAAATACCGCGGCATTCCATCGCACGTTTAACAATTGCGTCGGGCGTAACCGAGATGTGTCCGCGCTAATCAATTTGCGTTGCGCGCCGATGAACTTCAGTGAGACGGCACGCGCGCACGCCGGCACTCACCGTGGACCAATTCCCCCCAATTGGCTTTGTCGGCATTTTGACGAAACCCCTGTCAATAGACATTATATTGACGATTTTGTGCTTGCCTCAAACACCGATTTGCCCCTAATCAACTGAATCCAATAGACCCCGCTGTTTGGCCTTCCCCTTGCCTTTAGTAGGCCGTGCGCTGGCGAAAAGACAACGCCGGACATGAGCAAGACATGAGCAAGCGAAAAAATCCACGCCGGTGAATCCGGCAAAGTGCGACGCAGGGGGAGATCATGACGGTAGCGGAACCAGCAGTTTCCTGGATGATGCGGCAGGACGAAATTCCGGTGGACATCCAGAGCGCGAGCTTCATGGAGAATCTGGTAAACGAAGCAAAGGATAGTGTGCGTTATCTCGCCAAACGGTTGGCCTCGCGCCTGCCTGCGCATGTGGACGTGGAAGACCTCTACCAGATGGGCATGATCGGCCTGCTGCAATCCGTCGATCGTTTCGACGACTCGCGCGGCATCAAGTTCCAGACCTACGCCAACCGCCGCGTGCAGGGCGCCATGCTGGACTATCTGCGTTCGCTCGACTGGCGCCCGCGCTCGGTGCGCCGCCGCAATCGCGAGATCGCTGTGGCCGTCTCCACCGTCGAGCAACGCCTGGGCGGCTCGGCCAGCACCGAAGAGATCACCGCGCAGATGGACATCAGCATGGACGAGTATCACCAGTGGATGAGCGAAGGCTCCATCCCGCGCGCCGGCGAGTTCATCCACGCCGACGCACACTCCAGCAGCAGCGTGGATGACTTCATGAACACCATCGCCGACACCGCCGCCACGCCGGAACAGGCCGTGCTCAGTATTGACGTGAGCAGGAACTTCGGCGGCGATCTGGCTGCGGCGGTCCTTCGGGACATTCCTCCACACAAGATCAGGTCTTCACAGAAGAACGGGCCATCGCCAACGATAGGGACGAAATTGGGTCTGATGCTTTGGGGGATCGATACTCTCCTCTACCAAGATAAGCGAGACTCTATATCGGGCCCACGCCAGCGCCCTCCGTTTGCTGCCCAATTGAACTTTGATCGGGAACGACTGGCGGAACTGCTTCCCTATCCGGTGGTGTTCTGGGTAGCCGATGAAACTTATGCGCTGCTCTTGAAGCAGGCTCCTGATCTGATCCGCTGGGTGTCGGCGAGTTTCGTATTTGATGCGCCAACGCCTGCCCGGGAATTGCTCGGACCAGTCGTTTCGAGCTTCGACGCCGGTGGCGAGGCGACGAAGGAAGCGAAGCCCGGGCCGGATCGCAGTACAGCGCTGCTCCTGGAAGAGTTGAAAATAACTCCGGCATCGGGTGGGCCGGAATCTGCCGCAAAGCGCCTCTCCCTGCTCACCGCAATTGTCGAGCGTCTGTTGGACGCGGCGAATTTCCGCCAAGGCAAGTTGTTTGCTCAAGAAGGTCTCGAACTATCCAGGCTGCTCAACAACCGCCGCGGTGAAGGCAACGCCCTCGGCAACCTCGGCATCGCCTACGCAGCCCTCGGCGAGACCCGCCGCGCCATCGACTTCTACGAGCAACGCTTGGTGATCGCGCGCGAGATCGGCGACCGCCTCGGTGAAGGCAACGCCCTGGGCAACCTGGGCATCGCGTACGCCGGCCTGGGGGAGACACGCCGCGCCATCGAGTACCACGAGAAGGCGCTGGTCATTGATAGCGAGATCGGCGACCGGCGAGGCGAAGGCAACGGCCTGGGCAACCTGGGCATCGCCTACGCCGACCTGGGGGAGACACGCCGCGCCATCGACTTCTTCGAGCAACGCCTAGTCATCGCGCGCGAGATCGGCGACCGCCGCGGTGAAGGCAACGCGCTTGGGAACATGAGCCTGGCGCTGGACAAGCTTGGTGAGCGCAAGCAGGCCATCGAACGTGCCGAAGCTGCGCTGAAAATATTCGAGCAGACCGAAGACCCGAACGCCGCCAAGGTGAGCGACGTGTTGGAGCAATGGAAGAAGTAGAGTTTCCGAGTTCCAGTCGCAGCCCCGGAGGGGCGATAGATAGTAGCCCACGGCGCGAGCCGTGGGTGGCGGACACAACGGTAGCGCCAGCCCCGGAAGGGGCGAAAGAAAACAGCGCAGCCCTCTTTCGCCCCTGCCGGGGCTGCCTGTTCTTCACTTACGTAAACCACGGGCTTACGCCCGGGGCTACTTTCTACCGCCCCTGCCGGGGCTGAGCAACCGGGAGGCGCTCGCGGCGCGCGTGATATAATTTTTGACGGAAGCGAAACTGGTCTGGTGACTGGCCCGGCCTTCAAAGCCGGTGGTTCTTCTCCTTGGAGGGGAACGATGGGTTCGATTCCCATACGCTTCCGCCAATTTTCAACCAATTCCCCAACAGTGCCGCGCGCGTAAGCAAGCGGACCTGCTTCGCGGGCAAGCGGACCTGCTTCGTGAGCGGCTTGACCGTTGAACGGGTCCGCTTGCATACGCGCGCGGCACTGTTAATCCATCGCGGCGCGATTCATTCGTCGCGGCGCGGTGGCGCGTTTATTATTTTTGATTTTGTGAGCGGATCAACAAGTTGGCGTATTGGTAGCTCTCCACCAGCGCCTGCCAGCTTGCTTCCACGATGTTGTCGTGGACGCCGACGGTGCCGAAGCGCTTGCCCTTCACCGAGGACTCGATCAGCACGCGCACTTTCGCCGCCGTGCCGCTCTGCTCGGGACTCTCGACGGGGATGATGCGGACCTTGTAGTCTTCCAAGCGCAACCCGGCCAGCTGGGGATATTTGCTGGTCAGCGCCGCGCGCAGCGCGACGTCCAACGCGTTCACCGGGCCGTCGCCGTAACCCATCTGCGTAACTTCCTCGCCGTTCACGCGGATGCGCACCACGGCCACCGACTCGCCGACTGCGGCGCTCTTGCGCACCACTTCGCTGCGGTACTCGATCAGCTCGAACAGGGCCAATTGCTCGCCGCGCAGCGTGCGGATCAATAGTTCCAGCGACCCTTCGGCGGCCTCGAAGGCATAGCCCTGGTGCTCGAGCTGCTTGATGCGGTCCACGATCTGCCGCGCAATGGGGTCTTTCTTCTTGATGCCGAAATTCTCGAGCGACTCGACGTGCGCCGTCCCCGCAAGATCAGACACCAGGAAGTGCCGCTGATTGCCGAACGTCTCGGGCTGGATGTGCTCGTAGAGCCGGGGATTCTTCAGCACCGCGTCCACGTGAATGCCGCCCTTGTGCGCGAAGGCGGCGTCGCCCACGTAGGGCTGGCGGATGTCGGGCGGCAGGTTGGCCAGCTCGTAGATCAGGCTCGACAGCGACTTGAGTTGCGCCACGTCAATGTTGCCGCGCGTGGGATATTCATTCTTGAAAATGTTGGCGATGATGGTGATGAGGTTGGCGTTGCCCACGCGCTCGCCGATGCCGTTCACGGTGCCCTGCACCATGTCCACGCCCTCGAAGACGGCAGCCATCGAGTTGGCCACCCCATACCCCATGTCGTTATGCGCGTGGATGCCCAGCCGCGCGTTGGGAAATTCCTGGCGCACCTCGCGCACGATCTCCTGCAGGCGCGGGAAGTCGGTGCCGCCGTTGGTGTCGCACATCACGAGATAATGCGCGCCATTGGCGAACGCCGCGCGCAGCGTGCACAGCGCGTAGGCGCGATCCTCCTCGTATCCGTCGAAGAAATGTTCAGCGTCGTAGATCACCTCGCGGCCATTCTTCTTGAGAAAGCCGACCGAGTCGCCGATCATGCGCAGATTTTCTTCCGGCGTGGTCTGCAAGGCCTCCTTAACCTGGAAAGGCGAAGTCTTGCCGAAGATGGTTACGGCCGGAGTGTTGGACTCGACCAGCAGGCGCAGATTGGCGTCGTTCTCCGCTGGAGTATCCTTCTTGCAGGTCGAGCCGAACGCGGCGATCTTGGCGTGCTTCATGGGCACTTGCTGGATGCGCTGGAAGAACTCAATGTCCTTGGGATTGGAGCCGGGCCAGCCACCCTCGATGTAATCGAAGCGCAGCTCGTCCAGCTTGATGGCGGCCTTCACTTTGTCTTCCACCGACAGGGTCATGCCGCTGCCCTGCGTGCCGTCGCGCAGTGTGGTGTCGTACACGGCGAGAGTTTTCTTTTTGGCGTCCATCCATCAAGGATACGACAGACAGGGCCGCAGGCTCAAGCCGGTGGCGTGTTGATCCGAGCCGTCCCGGCAAAACCCTTAAGGTTCTGATATTCAGTAAGGGATGGGTCGCGCGAACTAGTCGGTTTGATTGTGCAGATCGCTGCAAAGCGGAAGGCTGCTCAACGGGGCGTCGGTAATCGTCCAACTCCATGTCTTACACAACTGACCCGTCTTGGTATCCAGCGCAAAATCGCGGTCCGAAGTGGCCACTGGAACGAATCGTTGATAGGGCTGTGGCAAGGGCACCGGAGCGGGCGTCTGGGACGAACTAGTGCATCCCTGCAAGATGAGCGCCAGCATGAGCGTAAACGCGACCTTGTTCATAGGCTTTAATTTAGCAAAATACCAAGCAAAGCTCCAGAATAAATAATCCTTGGGTCGTGGTCACTTACCGCGACTCCAGGACGAACTTCACGTTGCGCTCTTTGTTTAACTGCTGCGTCAGAGTCAAATCAAGTTGCGAGATCGAGATCGGTGTGCGCAGGCCGTCCGTTGTCTCATACCAGACTGTCTCGCCCTCCAGCCAATACGACTTCACCAGCACGATGGTGCGATCCTTGAAGACCAGCAGCGTGAGATTTGCGGTGGAGGATTGAGTGGAAGCTCCCGTGGAACTGCTCACCGAGCCATACGGGCCGGGCTGCGGGAGCGGCTGCGCGGCGAGGCCTGTCTGCTGAGCGGGCTGATTCGGATTGCCTACGGACGGTGTCTGCCCCTCGGTGCCCTGCGTATTGATTACGTAAGGGACGTAATACGGAAGCAGATAGTAAGTGGGCGCGTAGCCATTCGGAGGCCAGTGACGTTGATCCCGGCTGGCGCCGCCACGCGGGCCGTTGCGTCCGCCGTCGGGGTCCCACGGGACGATGCCGGGGCCGTCCGATGACGACCAGCCGGGAAATGGTCCGGTGGCGCCGCCGGGGTTATTCACATCGCGATAGCCGCCGAAGGGTGCCATGCGCGGATCGGCGGGCGAAGCCGGGGAAGGTTGTGGCGTCAATGGCAGGGGTTGCTTGCCGGGCATGATGCCGGGCTGGCCCGCCTGACCCGCCTGGCCCGGTTGACCTGGTTGGCCCGGATGATTCACGCCGCGCGCGCCGGGCAGCACTCCCGGCGATGGCTGGATGCGCCAGCCCACATTGTCACCCAGGCGATTGGGAAAGTTGGGCGCAGGGACCGGGGTGGCCGCTGGAGTCGTCGCGGGGGCATCGTCGCCTGGCGGCTTGGCGTTGGGATCGCTGGACACACCGCCGGGCCGATTGATGGCGCGGCCACCGGAAGATTGCGCGAAACCCGGCAGCGCAGCGAGCGCCGACAGCAAGACCAGAATGAGAGCGTAAAATGAAACAGGATGAGTCATGACCAGCACCCCCTTATGGTTCCAGCCTACGCCAGTCAGGACGGCATCTCAATGGCGCGAACCCTGGCGCGAACCCTGGCGCGAACAGAGCCGCGCTACTGCTGCACGGGCGGGGTGGTGGCTTCGTCGCCGTAGGTGATGTTGACGTCGGTCTTGAACTGCTTGTAGTCCTGGTAGCGGACAATCATGCGGATGCGCACCGGACCGGTCTTGAAGTGCAGGGTGTCGTCGGCGCCGGTCCATGTGGGGAACCAGTATTTGCCGTCAATCTGCTCGCGGTAGGTCTCAAAGCGCGGGAAGAGATTCTCCGCGCTGCCGCGAATGTCCGGCACGGCCTTGCCGTAGCTCTTTACGATCTGCAGGTCGCGCTCATCCACCCACACGATGCCGTCAAAGTAGCGCTCGCCCTTCTCCATCACCTTGGGACTGACGCGAAAGGCATAGGTATCCAGCTCGTCCACCTTCTGGCGGCCCTGATAGCGCACGTCGTACTTCAGCAGGTCCGCGGAGTTGAGCACGAAGGGCTGGATGCCGCGCAAGTCGCGCTCATCCTCCGGGCTGATGCTGATGCGGCGCAAAGTGGAGATGGGCGCAAACACCACCTTCTCGGTGCGCCGGCCCTGCGCGGAAAAAATGATGTCCGACTCGACCGTGTACATGCGCCCGCCGCCCTTGCCCTCATCGTCCAACTCCTCCACTTTGATGATCTGGCGGTAGGTGTAGTTCTCTCGCGCGCGGGCGAAGGCATCTTCATGCTCGGCGAACTTGCGGATGATCTCCTGTATCTCGGGGGCCGAAGGCGCGGGACGCGCCTGAGCTGCGGCGGATTTGGCAGGCTCGGCTGGGGGCGTCGCGGCAGCGGGAGCGGCCTCTACCGCCGCGGGGGGCGCGGGTGGGTCCTGCGCGAGCAGCGGCGTGGGCAGCGTCAGGCCAGGCAATCCCACAATCATACCCAGCGCCAATGCGCTGCCAGCTAGAAATTGCTTGCGAATCTTCATCATCCTAATCTTCCTCGACGCCCATCTGCCCCATAGGACGCCGCTACGCTGCCGCAGGTTGCATCAGAGCCGTAGCCTTCTGTCGCCCCTGCCGGGGCTAATCCCGCGATCGCATGTGGTACCCCGGGCTCACGCCCGGGTAGTGTCCTATATTTGATCTTTTTCTCAACAGCTCTATCGCCACAATCATTCCTACACCTACACACATGGACAAAATATTGAACGCGTTTATTGCGGAATATACTTCACAATGAAAACTATCATGTATCGCTTGGTAAGTCCGATATCACAAATCAGACTGATACTGCATACGGCAGTCTGCGAATGCTGACATCCGCTTTATCGTGAGTGCGCCGCCAGCGCCCAAAACAATGGCAATGCCACCAATTAAGAAAATAGTTCCTGATTTACCCACCCATCGCCACCTTCAAAACAGTCCGTATCCATCTTCCTGTAGGCCGCTCCTGCCGGGGCTCCGGCCTGTAAATTCGATCTACTTACTCCTGTCTCCTGCCGGAGCTACTTGCGCACAATGCAGACCATGCGCGTCAGCGAGAAGAAGTACGATTTGTTGTCGTAGGCCTCGCTCAACTGTGCCGTCCAACGCTGCACGTCGGCCTCGCTCCAGCCTTTGCCGCGCAGCAGATAGTCTCGGATCACATAGCTCATCGGCCCGCCATATTTGCGGACCGAGTACTCCGCATTGGAAATGACATACGGGTGCACCTGAATGTCGCGCGCATTGGCCTGGCGGCAGATGGGGTAGAGCTTGCGGCCCATCCAGCCGTCGCCGTGATGGTCGGAGAAGTCCGCCGTTACGCGCCGTTGCAGTTCCTTGTCGGGAATATTGTAGGAGAGCGTGTCCCAGTCGGTCTCTGAAAGAAAGATGCGGCCCGTGGGCCTGACCACGCGGAGCAGCGACTTCAGCACGGCGACGGGGTCCGCCACGTAGTTGAACACCTGCGTGCAGACGATGCCGTCAAAGGTGTTCTCGGCAAACGGAATGTCCTCGACCGCCAATTGTTGATACTCGATATTGGGAGCCGCGGCTTTCTCGCGCGCCAGGGCCAGCATGGCCGGACTGGGGTCAATGCCGATGATCTTGCCGGCCGGCCCCACCAGCTTGCTCAGCGCATGGGTGTTCACGCCGGTGCCGCAGCCTACATCCAGCAACACTTCCTCGGACCGCGGATCAAACCACACGCGATACTGCCGCTGCGCTTCCTTAATATCGTCCGTCTGATAGATCATGCTCATCTGCCGCGCGGTCTTCTCGTCAAACCGCACTTCAGATGGCCGCACCGCTGCCGTGTTACTGACTGCATTCGCCATCGCCGACTCCCGCTTATGAGTAAATCGCCATCGCCGAAAACATAGCACGGTTGCGCATGGAGCGACAAGCCGCGACAGTGCCGCGTGACAGTGCCGCGCGCGTCAGCAAGCGGGCCAATGGAAAACCCACCCACCCCCCCCGATCACTCTCGCGCTCTCGCGCTCGAACACATTGTCGGATTGCAATCCGGGGCGGCACAATCCGGGACGTTGTGTTCCATCGGCCCGCTTGCTGACGCGCGCGGCACTGTCACGCTACGACCGGGCATATTCCCAAATCCGCGCACAGCGTGTATACTGCGGCGGATGGAGTCCCTGCCGGGGCTCCGTGAGCAGGCAGCGATGGAGGATGGCAATGAAGCGTTATTTATGTGCGATGGTGTTGGTAACGGCAGGAGTGATCGCGGCAGGCCGGCTGCAGGCCGCCGACGCCGCCATCGCCGCGCCGCTGCGCGCGCAGTATGAGACCACCAGCTCGCTGATGCTGGGCATGGTCGAGGGCATTCCCGAGGATAAATATGACTTCAAGCCCACGCCCGAGGTGCGCAGCTTCCGCGAGCAGATGCAGCACGTCATCGCCGAGAACACCAATTATCTAAACCTGATGAACCAGCAGCCCACCGGCGATCAGGCGCGCTTTGCCGCCATAAAAACCAAAGCGCAGATCGTCGCGGCGCTCAAGGAGAGCATCGAGAACATCAAGAAGTCGCTGGCCACTATGACCGACGAGACCGGCGCACAGGTCATCGCCATCCCCCCTGACGCCCCCGCTGGCATTCGTGGCAGCACGCGCCCGCGCTGGTCCGTCATCATGGCCGTGCTGCTCGACAACATGGACCACTACGGCAATCTGGTCGTCTACGCGCGGCTGAACGGCATCACCCCGCCGCGCACGGCCGCACGCCAGCAACCCGCACCGCAAAAGTAACGTCTAATCCACAGATTCCGCGGATTGCTCAGATGGTTTTCTATCTGAGGAATCTGCGTAATCTGCGTAATCCGCGAATTGATTTCCCGCGACGTTCCCCGGGCATTAATTCGTCCGATGAAGTATGATGAATGAACCCGGAAAAAACTATTCTCGAAAGGACTGACTATGCACCGTAACTACCGCGCACTGCTTGTGCTATCCGCCATTTTGCTTGTCTCCTCGCTGACCCCCGCTCAGGCCCAAGCCCAGGAGGAGGAAAAGATCCGCGCCGCTGCCGGAGGGGGCATCACCGTTGCCGGCTGGCAGGGCCAGGTAGACGCCGGCGAGGCGGCCAAGGGCGCCAAGCTCACTGACGCCAAGTTTTCCCAGGACGGCTCGACCATGCACTTCATCACCGGCCCCGCCGTTACCTACTGGAACCCGGCCAATACCGCCAGCGGCAACTACACCGTGAAGGCAAAATTCACAGAGCCGAAGTACATGAACGTCAACGACCACCCGCACCCGTACGGCATCGTCATCGGCGGCAATGACCTCGGCACTCCGCAGATGAGCGCGCTGTACTGCTCGGCCTACGGCAGTGGAACATACATCGTCCGCGGCTTCGGCCCCGCCCCGTTCCGGCTGAGCGACGGCCGACCCGTGGCCCACGCCGCGGTGAATAAGGCCGCCGCACCCGGCGCGTCGGTAACGCAGGAGATCGCCATCGCGGTGTCGAGCGACAAAGTAGAGTGCATCGTCAACGGCACCGTCGTCGGCAGCTACCCCAAGTCCGACGCGATCGGCACGGGTAAACTGAAATCCACCGATGGCGTCTACGGCCTCCGCTTCGCCCACAACACCGAAGGCGAAGTCACTAACTTCACCATGACCAAGCAGTAACCAAGCCAGCACCAACGCAAAGCGTAATCCGCAGATTTCACAGATGTTTTTTAATCTGAGCAATCGGCGGAATCTGCGGATTACTTTCTCCTCGCGCGGCCCACGCAACATCCTGCAAAAACTCGTAGCCACCTGGGAAGTTTGCCGAGTCGTTACCCAAAGAAATTGGGGTTGTCAAACCATCTGCATGGTGTGCTACTTCGAGTTGCTAGTCAGTTGTTTCAAAAATACAATTTAAGGACTTCATATGCGGACCTCCCTGGATCTACTCCGCACAGCTGAAGTTCCCCCGACAGACGTATTCCCCCCGCAGCTAAGCGGCACGACGAGTCTCTCCCCACGCGAAGAACAGGCATTGCGCCTGATCACGTGCGGCAAGTGCAACAAGGAAACCGCCACGGAGATAGGCATCACCCCACGGACCGTGAAATTTCACGTGGCTAACCTGCTCACGAAGTTTTCCGTGACCAGTAAGCTGGAATTGTTCGCGGTTCTCCTGCACACCCTCAGGTAACTTAGCACCCCCACTTGTGTCGTCCTGTCTGACTGCCGCCGCGCAGCTCTGGATCGGCTTGCAGCAATGCCCACCAGTGCAGCATCATTGCCCGCCCCAACAGCTGTACTCGGGTACAGATGTCCCTCTGTGCCGTTGTTTCCCCGCAGCCATGGAAATAGCATGGGCGGGTAGTTGGGAAACGCGGGAACAGAAGCGCAGCAGGAGTTGGCGATTGGCTACAAATCCGAAGGAATCAAGCCACGCATCCTCAGGACCACACCCTGGAGTGGGCCCATCGCTTCATTTCAACAATTGTTCCCGCGGGAAATTTGCCAATCATTTGCGCTAGAAAGGCCATCACCATGCAGCGATGAGAACGGGCATCCGATCTTCGCGATGCCCGAAACAGAAAGCGATGCGAGGACTGGATACGGAAGCGGTGCTTTCGCGGATGATTAATCCTTCCCACCACCGTGTAATGGCTGAAGTCAGGCAAATCAAAACGCAGCACAAAGGAGAAATATTTATGCACAAGACCACATCAATCATAGCAATCGCATTTTCACTGATCTGCTACACGTTAAGCTGCCACACATTGAGCGCGGAGACATCCGTGCCGCTGCTGGTGCATGTCGAGAGCGGAGTTGTTCAGTTCGAATCTCCCACCAATCTTCCGGTGACAACAGTCCATGGAAAAGCCTTGAGCCTCCACGCGGAGGTGCGAGCGAATTGCACGAGCGAGGCTCTGGAAATCTCGGACATTCAAGCCAGGGTGTCGGTGAAATCGATCACCACAGGCATGGGCCTGCGCGATGAACACATGCGCAAGCACATTTTCACCAAGACCGATGGCTCGCAACCGGGTGATGTATCGCCATACGACGGAGCTGGGCAAAGGTTTTCGCGCTTCCGTGGTGGTTACGGGCGAAACACGCAGCCAGCCGCGGCCAAATCGCAGCTACGACCCTGCACTGGTTCCCGGCCAGATCACGCTGAGTTCTGCACTAGTGCAGTACAGGCCGAGAGAAGGTTTTGAGTTGGCTGCGGGCAAAGACCTGTTGCCCACGACAGGTCTGGCGATTCAGCTCTCCTTACCAGCCGCCTAGCCAAGCTGGCGCCTCGCAGGGCATCTGGCAGAATTGGGATGATCGAGTCGAAGGTCCCAGGCCCGGGAAATCACTGCCGGCGAAGCCCGGGGCGACTGCAAAAAAACAATCCGCAGAGCACCCAGAGTGAGGGGTGAGGTTGGATAACTACAACGAGCAGCAATATGCTCTCGTGGCAGCTAGCTGTCAAACACATCCTGCGAGTCATGCGGGGGAGATAATGGGGCGGAGATACCCGGAAATATCGTTGCCAGGCGGCAAGAAAATCCCGCAGCCAGGAAAGCACTGACTGTGGCAACAAAATCGGCAGGTTACTGCTGAGAGACTCGTGGAATCTGGTGTGCGGGGCTGGCGACCGCGCTAATCTATAGACATGGCAGCGATCTCGACCAAGTTGCAGCTCCAGTTGATTGGCGCGGGCTATGCGGTCGTGTTGTCTTTTGCGGCGGTGGTGATCTACCAGCGCTACGCATGGGCGGCGGCGAATCCTGAAATCGTTTTGGCGTCGAGCGGCATGTATGCCGGCGGCGACGGGATACTCGCTTTTTTCATCACGATTTGCCTGATGGTTCCCACTCTATTTCTGGTTCGCGTCGTGTCGCAGTTTGAAAGGCCCGCGACGATCTACGCCAAAGTGCTGGCGGCCATCGGGCTGACCACGCCGCTGTGCCTCGCCCTGTTCCGCCTGGGTTCTCCCCCCGTTCCAGAGTTGCTCTTGGCTGCCAGTTTTTTTCGGCTGGTGTGGTCACCATTCACTCTGGTGCTTATGATTGCCAGCCGCTTCATGGCCAAATATCCGCAGACGCGGCGGCTAACCAACTATGCGCTGTTGGCTGAGGGCGCGACGATTGCTGCTGCGATCGTGATGATTGTCCTTGCGATGAATTCTCCCAAGCCATAGGAAAATACCCACGGCGAGAAATTCGCTCACCGTGGCTACCAAAGCAACACCAAAGCAAATCCGCGGATTGTCTTTTCGTTCGAGGTTCTCGGGCGTTGGGTTCCATTGGCCCGCTTGCTGACGCGCGCGGCACTGTCACGCGGCACTGTAGCGCACACTGCTTGAGCTAGTCGCGCCAGCTTCCCAGCTCGAGGAAGGCGCGGAGCTTGCGGCTGCGCGAGGGGTGGCGCAGCTTGCGCAGCGCCTTGGCTTCGATCTGGCGGATACGTTCGCGCGTGACGGCGAAGCTCTGGCCGACTTCTTCGAGCGTGCGCTCGGAGCCGTCTTCCAAACCGAAGCGCATCTTGATGACCTTCTCTTCGCGCGGCGTCAGCGTCTTCAGCACGCCGGAGGTCTGCTCTTTCAGGTTCACGTTGATGACCGCCTCGGCGGGCGAGATGGCGCCGTGATCCTCGATGAAGTCGCCGAGATGCGAGTCTTCCTCTTCGCCAATGGGCGTCTCCAGCGAGATGGGTTCCTGCGCGATCTTCATCACCTTGCGCACCTTGGAAACAGGGATGTCCATGCGCTTGGCAACTTCTTCGCTGGTGGGCTCGCGGCCGTATTCCTGCACGAGCTGGCGCGAGGTGCGGATCAGCTTGTTGATGGTCTCGATCATATGCACCGGGATGCGGATGGTGCGCGCCTGATCGGCGATGGCGCGCGTGATGGCCTGGCGAATCCACCAGGTGGCGTAGGTCGAAAACTTGTAGCCGCGCCGGTATTCAAACTTGTCAACGGCCTTCATCAGGCCAATGTTGCCCTCCTGAATCAAGTCGAGGAACTGCAAGCCGCGGTTGGTATACTTCTTGGCGATGGAGACGACCAGGCGGAGGTTGGCTTCGGTGAGGTCCTTTTTCGCGGCCTCGGCCAGCTTATCGCCCTCCACGATGATCTGCATGATGCGGCGCATCTCGGCGGTGGTGGCGCTGGCGACCTGCTCCATCGTCTGAATCTGCACGCGCAGCTTGGCGAAAGTTTTCTTGAGATCGCTGGCGGTGGCGCCCTTGGCTGTCTTGAGCTTGTCCTCCAGCGATGCCCGCTGCCGCGTCATCTCTTCCATCTTGCGCGCGACATTGGGGACCAACCCAATCAGGCGCTTCTTTTCGAGATTCGTGAACTCAATCGCGCGAATCTGCCGGGAGAGCAGAATGCGCTGACGCGCCAGCCCAATGCGGGCCTTGCGGTATTCCTTGGGCTTCTTGGTGCGCGGCACGGCGGTAAACTTCTGCCGGAACAGGATCACCTTCTTGTGCTGCTTGGCGATCTCGTCCATCTCGCCGCAGAACTCCTCAGCCTTCTCGCGCAGCATCTCTTCGCCCAGCTCTTCATCGCTGAATACGATGATTTCTTTAATGGAGCGGTCGCCGGCGCGGACTGCCCTGCCCAGGCTGATCATCTCGGCCACGATAATCGCCGAGCGCGACATGGTCTTGAGCACTGCGAGCTGCCCGCGCTCGATGCGCTTGGCAATCTCGACTTCACCCTCGCGCGTCAGCAGCGGCACGGTGCCCATCTCGCGCAGGTACATGCGGACGGGATCGGTGGTCTTTTCCAGAACGCCGGTGGGCACCTCGACTTCGCCGTCCTCCGACATCTCGTCCAGGCGATGGTCGTGGCTTTCATCCCCGGCGGCGCGCGGACTTTCATCCACCACTTCAATGCCGGCGGTGCCGATGGTGGCCAGAATGTCTTCAATCTCGTCGGAGTTCTGCACGTCGGGCGGCAGCAGATCGTTCACGTCGTCGTAGAGCAGGTAGCCCTTCTGCTTGCCGAGGTTAATGAGATCCATGAGCGGATCATCTTTTTCATCGCCTCCAGCATCGGCTCTGGCCGCGCCTTCCATCACGCGCATCTCGCCGTCGGAGTTCTTCTTTGCCCCGGCAGCTTTGCCCTTCGCGATCCACTTAGGCGCAACTCCGCCGGCTTTCGCGGTGGTTTCTGTAGCCGCCGCAGCATGATTTAATTTCGCAACCGGCGCAGCCGCGGGTGCTGCGATCTTCTTGCCCGCTGGAGCCGGAACGGGCTTGGCCACCAGCTTATTGGCAACGCCAGCAGTCATCTTCGAACTCTTGGCGGGGGATAACTTTACGGCGGCCTTCTTAGGAGCCTTTGCGGATTTCTTTAGAGCAGTTTTCACAGTCACCTTGGAAGTCTTGCGGGACGCCCCGGAAGCTACTTTTGATTTTTTCTGTTTTGATTTCATCGTTTGCATCCGGTACGAGTGCGTCGTCGGCCCAGCGGAATCGTAAGCTAACTTATTTGCCAGCCTATTGTTTGGATGATTCCAAAGGCTGCATGGATTCACAACAATTTTATAGACATGCGAATAAAGCGGAACGAAATCTTCCTTTTATACTAGTTCTGTGAGTTTTCTGTCAAGTTGCTGCACCGCTTCCAGCAGTTCGCGCAGCGGCTGGCCAGCGGATTGGCCTTGGCTTTCCCGGATCGTTTGCAGTAACTGCTGACGCTGCTTCAGGAGCCGCTTGCGCTTCAAGGCGTTCAGGTAAACGCTTATTTCTTCATATGATACAGGTCTCGCCTCGGGGTCAAAGGCGATCTCCGCCAGCATCCGCTGCCGGGCTGAATCGAGCTTTTCAGAAAGCCCCGCATAGTCCAGCGCCCCTCCGGAATCGAGAATTCCCACCAGCTCCGCGACGATTGAGGCTGCCTCCATCTCACTGACCAAGTCCTGCTCGCCGTGCAACTGTTCCAGCACCTGCTCGCGGGCCTCGGCATCATCGAGCAACAACCGGATCAGCATGGTTTCCGCGGCGGGTAACCGTTGGATGGTCGCCTGACGGGTCCCACCGCCCGTGACGTGCGTCGTTGGCCCAACGGTTATGGGCAATGATTCGCGCCGTCCCAGCGTGGCCTTCTGGAAGCTGTCGCCGATCACTCCCATATTTACATCGAGCTTCTGTGCTATATCGGCCATCAGCTCGGAACGTATGAGGGCGTTGGGAACTTTGCTCAAATAAGGCAGCACAAAATTCACCGCCGCCAGCTTCGCCTCCGGAGAACTCTTGCCGTGAATCTCCAGCGCGCGCGTGGCAAGATAGCGGAAGAAGGGGGCCGCCGCCGCCACCGCGGCCTGATAGGCCTCTGCCCCACGCTGCTTTACGAACTGGTCCGGGTCCAGCTTGTCCGGCAGGCGCACGATGCGCACGGCGAGATTTTCTTCGAGCAGCAGGACCAGCGAACGGTCCGTGGCATTTGCTCCCGCCGTGTCCGGATCGTAGCTGACCACCACTTCCGTCGCCGAGCGCGCCAACAGCTTCACCTGCTGCGCCGTCAGCGCCGTGCCGCAACTGGCCACCACGTTCACCACGCCGGCCTGGTACGCCGCGATGGCGTCCATGTAGCCCTCCACCAGCACCGCTTGATTGGACTTGCGAATCGCCTCCCGGGCCCGCGCCAGATTGTAGAGCACGCGGCCCTTCGAGTAGATGGGCGTCTCCGGCGAATTCAGATACTTCGGCTGATCGTCGCCCAGCGCGCGCGCGCCAAAGGCCACCACGCGCCCCGTGTCGGAGGCGATGGGGAACACCCAACGGTGGCGGAAGCGATCATGCAATCGGTCATTTTCAGAATGGGCATCGCGGCGAATCACCAGTCCGCTGGTTTCGAGCAGCGCGGGATCAAAGCCTTCCTTGCGCAGCACATCGGCTAACGCGCTTCCCCGCCCCGGCGCATAACCCAGGCCAAACTCCTCGACCGACGCGCCGGTTACGCCGCGCTGCTTGATCAACTCGCGCACCGTCGCGGCCTCCGCCGACTGCAACTGCTCGCGGAAGAACTTCGCCGCGCGCTCATGCAATTCGTAGAGCGCGCCGCGCTGCTTCTCTTCAGGCGAGTCCGGCTGGCGCGGAACGTCGGCTGGAATGGGAATGCCGCTGCGCGTGGCCACTCGACGCACCGCTTCGGGAAACTCGACGCGCTCGGTCTCCTGCACGTATTTATACACGTCGCCCTTCGCGCCGCAGCCGAAGCAGTAATAAAACTGCTTGGTTTGATGCACGTTGAACGACGGCGTCTTCTCCTGATGAAACGGGCACAGCCCGATCCAACTGTTGCCCGCCCTCTTCAGGCGCACCGACTCGCCGACGATGCGGACGATATCCGCCGTCGCCTTCACATGCTGCGCGAAATCTCGGGGAAGCGACATGAAACGATTATAGAAGCCAGGAGACAGAAGTTAGAAGACAGAATGGAGCTAGTCAATTTTTTATGGTGTCATCCTGAGCGGAGCGCGTGGGGAAGCGCCGAGCGGGGCGATGGAAACCCAACGCCCCGGACGGCGACGGTTGGATTATAATTTGACGTTGTGTTCGGGCGAGGGAACATCATCGGCGGTCGGGGCAGGATTTTTCCATTGGCCCGCTTGCTGACGCGCGCGGCACGGTCACGCGGCACAGATAAATCTGGTGGCCCGGAAACGACGGGGAGGCTTCATGCGGGAAGTGAGTGAGCGGTTGCGACGGGTGATTGCCGAGGCGGAGCCGAAGTTGCGCGGGACCACGGAGGAGGATAGTGGCAAGGCGGCGCTCAAGGGTGGGTGGTCGCGCAAGCAGGTGATTGGGCATTTGATCGACTCGGCGGCGAACAATCATCAGCGCTTCGTGCGCGCCGCGCTGCAAGGCTCCTACGAAGGGCCGGGTTACGCGCAGGACGACTGGGTGAGTCTGCAGGATTATCAAGGCCGCAAGTGGGCGGAGTTGCTGGCGTTCTGGTCGGCTTATAACCGGCACCTGGCACACGTGATCGCGCAACTGCCGGAGGATCAGGCGGGCGCGGTCTGCACGATCGGCGCAGGCGAGCCGCATACGCTCGAGTGGCTGGCCACGGATTACGTGGACCACTTGGTCGGCCACCTGCGCCAGATCGGCGTGGCATGATCGAATCTGTGCGATAATTCTGCCCTGAGAGATTACGAATTCACGGTCGTGGAGGAACAGGACGAGGATGGGCGATTCGTCGCGCTCTGTCCTGTACTACAGGGCTGTTACAGCGAAGGCGAGACGCAACAGGAAGCGCGCGAGTTAATTGAGGACGCCATCCGCCTGCACGTGGAAAGCCGCGTGGCGCGCAATGAACCCATCTATCGCGAAGTAGGCTCCCACAAGGTGCGGGTTGCGATGTGAGTCCAAAACTTCCCTCACTCAATGCCCGTCAAGTAATCACCTTATTACACCAGCATGGTTTTGCTCTTGACCGCCAGTCGGGCAGCCATGCGATCTTCATCCACACTGATGGGCGCAGAACCACTGTACCGATACACGGAAACGTGATCCTGGCAAAGGCCTTCTGCGCCAAATTTTGAAAGATGCCGAGATCCATCCGGCGAAATTGATTTCGTGAAAATCAGGCCTTGGCGGGCTTGTTGCGGTTGATGATGACGCGGACGTGGGTGCCTTCGCCGATTTTTTCTTTTTCGTTGTGGGCCTCGACGGCGAACGTTACGCGCCGGCCTTCGATGGATTCCACTTTGGAAATCACGCGCACCTTCTGCCCGATGGGCGTGCCTGCGAGATGCGTGATGTTCACCTTGTAGCCAACCGAACTTTCTCCTTCTTCGAGATACGGCTTGAGCAGCGCGACGGAGCAGCGCTCCATGAAGCCGATCATGGAGGGCGTCGAGAAGACGAAGCGGCCTTCGGCGGCCAGATGCGGCGCGGCGTGCTTCTCCTCGGTGGGTTCGTCGATCTCGTGCGAGACGCCGGGTTGCAGTTCAGGTTTCATGGGATTCACTCCACTTCCACGATCATTTCCAGTTCCACACAGACGCCCAGCGGCAGCTCGTTGACGCCGACGGCGGCGCGGGCGTGCTTGCCGGCTTCACCGAACAGTTCGCCTAGCAATGTTGACGCCCCGTCCACCACTTTGGGTTGATCGTGGAATCCCGGAGCGGAGGCGACGTAGCCGGTTACTTTCACGATGCGGCGAACATGGTCGAGTGAGCCGGTAACCGACTTCACCGCGGCCAGCGCGTTCAGAGCGCAGAGGCGCGCAGCCTGCTGGCCCTGCCACAGCGTAATGTCGTCGCCCACGTGGCCGTTGTGCTTCAGCTCACCTTTTTCGCGCGGGACCTGGCCGGAAACAAACACCAGGTTGCCGCTGCGCACGGCGGGGATGTAGGCCGCCACGGGAATCGGTGTCGCGGGGAGCGCCAGACCCATCTGCTCGAGTTTTCCTTCGATCAATTTTTCTAAATCCATTTCGAGGATCCTCCGCGTGGCGTCCGATGCTCCAGGGACGTCGCGCTCTGCAATCAGAGCCCCGACCGCCAGGGAGGGGCACGTCCAAAGGTTAGTGACAATCGGCGACTGTGCTCCCTCCCTAGCGGTCGGGGCTCTGATTAA
>SHUM01000017.1 GCA_009691245.1 Acidobacteriota bacterium
TGATCCCGGCTTCCTTGCACGCTTGCGGCGTTGTCTTCCCGCTGGCCACCGCCACTTCAACCTGCCGCAACACCGTTACGATCTGCTCTGGTTTGTACCTCTGCATCGGCATATTCAAATACCTCCCTCATGAGATTCTCTCTCACTTCCGCTGGTATCGAAATCGCCGGGCAGGTCACCGACCCTTCCAATGTTGACTGATACCAGCAGTAAATTCCTCTTGTTCACTTGCCCAAAAGAGTTCGGATGATGGTATGATGCACTCGCCTACACTTGGGCTGACATCGGATATTTATCAAACAGGCATTCGAAATGCCAAGGGCTGATCTTGGGCTTGCGCCGATTTTTAGGAGGTTGGGATGAATAGAATGATTGCTCGCGTATTCGCAGGGGTACTGCTTGTGTATTCTCTCGCATGGGCGCAGGCTGGACCTAAAGTGAGCGGGGTCGAGCCTGCCACCGGGAAAGTCGGCAGTTCAGTGACTATCAGTGGCGAGAATTTGGGCAAGGATATCGTCGAGGCGGTGTATCTTTCAGACGACGAGAAAGATTACCCTGCCCAATTTTTAGAGCAATCCGCAAGTAAGGTTGTCGTGAAGATTCCGGAACTTAAGGCGGGTGGCTATAATATTGCGTTGAAGGTTGGTAACAACATTTTTATTCAACCGATTCGAATCACAGTTGAGTAACTAGCGCGCAATACGTTGGTGCTGCCACACCAATCAGGCCACTGCCAAAATTATCACGACATCCAGTGGCGTCTCTTGCATTTCTATTGGGCGTGAGTTACTCGAATATCCACGTAGTGGCTTCCCCCCTGTTCGGATACTCCTTCCCTGAATAGCTTGTTGAAAAAACATTAAGTTGTCATTCTGAAGCCCAGCGCTTTTTAGCCGCGCTGAAAAAATGCTTTGTTATCGACAGCGCGATCCATAAAGCAGATTTCCTGCTGTGCTCGGGATGACAACTTAAACACTTTTTTCAATAGGCTGCTAAAAAAATGATGCAGCACACGGTGTTGGAGTTGAGTTTATCCCACCACCTCGTAATTTTTCACTTCAACTTTGGAAACCCCCATCAGGCTTCGGGTGTGGCGGAGAATCTCCTGGTGCGCCGGGCTGGAGCGGTAAGCGTCAATCGATTTCTGATCTTCCCAAGTTTGCAAGGAGATGAATTCACCGGGCAGGTCGCGGCTGTGCAGGAACTGTTCGCTTAGGCAGCCCGGTTGCTGGATCATGATGGGAGCGCAGTCCTTCTTCCACAGTGCCTGAGCCTCGACGCTGCGTTCAGCCGGTATGGTGACGATGATCATTCGAGTTATCATAATGCGTTACCTCCTGGGACAGTTGCCTGCTACCATGCTAATCCTAACCGGGTGATCAGAATTAAAGAAATGCTTACGATTGTTCCCGACCGACGAAGCTTCATCATAAGGCTTTGCGCACAAGTCCGAAGGGGGCGTACATATATTGAGAGGAACAATCATGTTATCGAGTAAGTTCAGTAGATTTCAGCCCTACGCGATTGGGCTGTTGCGCATCTTCGCCGCTTTCGTTTTTGTTCAGCGCGGTTTACAGAAGTTCGGATTGTTTGAAGGCAAGGCTCGGGAATTCCCGCAACTGCTATGGTTCGCAGGCGTGAACGAGACCATCTTTGGACTGCTGATTTTCCTTGGACTGTTTACTCGTCCCGCGGCTATCCTAATGGCTGGCCAGATGGCCATTGCCTACTTCATCTCTCATTTCCCGCGCGGCTTCTGGGCTGTGACGAACGGCGGCGAGCCAGCCGTCTTGTTCTGCTTCATCTACCTGTTCATTTTCACCGCCGGGCCGGGGAAGTTCAGCATGGACGGGCTGCTCGCGCGGCGCTCTGGCGGGCGAGGCTGATGAGCATCTGAGCCGCTTGATTTCAGGTTGAAAGTTGTATAATTAGTTCACGATCGGCCCCACTTTTGCGAGTTCCGCCAGCGGCAACACTAATAGTCGGGGCTAAACCTCAGCGGTCGCGATGGGCGATTTGAAACCGCGTCGGGAACTCGATTCTTCAGGTTCCCTCCAGGGAATTCCGCGCATGGTTTTGAAGTTTCAGCGATAACAATTAGAGGTATAATCGGGGCAAGCTGGCCGAGGATTCGGGCGGTATGATGATCGAGACAGAGTAGTTTCCAGAAAGCTTAGGAGGAATGAAAATGCTACGCAAGGCTAAGTTTGTGCTGATGCTGTTGGTGCTGGCCGCGGCCAGCGTGCAGCCGGTGGCTGCGGAGGGGCTTGATGTGGGCGGGATGCTGCGCCTGCATATGGCGCGCACACGGCGGATGCTCACGAACGTTATTGCCGCTATGCCAGAGGACAAATATGATTATCGCCCGGTGAAGGAAGTTCGCAGTTTCCGCGAGATGGCTGTGCATCTCATTCAGGATGGCTTCTCGCACGTCGGCTGGTCCGCGGGAATGTCGCGCGAGGAATCCGAGAAGCTTGCGGCAAAGTATGAGCATATCAAAACCCGCGAGGAGATTCTGCGTGGTTTGGACGAAATGTACACTTGGTCCGAGCAAACTGTAGGGACAATCAACGCGACTAACGCTACGGATATGGTGGTTGGTATGCGCAGCGAGCGCCAAACCCGATTTGAAGCAGCCATGGTGGCTTTTGAAGACCAGATGGGCCACTACGGCAACTTTGTCGTCTACCTGCGTTTGAATGGCGGCGTGCCGCCATCCACCGCGAATGCGGACATGGAGCGCGCCGAGAACCAGCGCAAGAACAAGGAAGTTGGGGTCGCTCCTCCCGCTCCCGCCGACGAGCACAAGCATTAAGGCGCGGAGTTATCCTTGAAAATACAAATGCTCTGCCTGTGGCGGCTACCACAGGCAGAGCATTTTGTTTTTTTGGGCATCTTCCAGCGACTACGGTCTTTCTTCCGGTGCCAGCGGCGCGGTCGCATGAGCTGCCGCTTTGCGGCGCTCGCGCAAGACTTCGATTACGGCGGGAAGTATCGAGAGAACGATGACTACCACAATGACATAATGGATATTGCGATCGATATTGGGGATCATTGCGCCCAGGAAATAACCGAGCAGCGTCATCCCCATCACCCAAAACACGCCACCAAAAATATTATAGAAAACGAACCGCCGGTAGTTCATGCCCGCCGCGCCTGCCACGGCGGGAGCAAAGGTGCGGACGACGGGCACAAAGCGCGCCATCACGATGGTCTTGGGGCCGTACTTCTCGTAGAACTCCCGGGTCCGGTCGAGATGACGGCGCTTGAAAAATCGGGAGTCGGGACGATTGTAGAGAGCCTTGCCAGTGCGATATCCAATCAGGTAGCCCATTTGGTCGCCGAAAATCGCGCAGATAGACCCGAAAAACAACAAGGCTCCCAGATTCAGGTGTCCCGTCGCCGCGAATACTCCAGCCGTTACCAACAGAGAATCTCCCGGAAGAAAAAATCCTACAAATAGCCCTGTCTCAATGAAGACAATCGCGCAAACCATTATGGTGCCGCCGCTCGTAACGATTCCCTGCACGTTCGTAACGGCGTGAAAAATATCTCTAAGCCAGTCGATCATGAGGTCTCCATTTGCAAAAGCGGACGCGAAGCGACCGTAGTATCACGGATTTCGCCTTGCGTGCTTTCGGTTCTGCGGGCGGCGGCTCCACCCCATGGCTTACTTTTTCTGCGCCGCTTCCATGTGAGCGATGAACTGGCGCGTCAGGTGCGGTACTTGTCCCAACGAGCGCTCGAACATCATGAGCTGGCCGCGGTGATGCATCTCGTGCTCCTTTACGGACAGAATCATTTCAAAGCGGCTCTTCGCGGCGGGAGTCATCCCCGTGGGCATCGCCACCATCTCCCCCAGGAAACTATCGGAAAGGCTCTCTAGCCATTTTGCGAAGAGTTCACCGTTCTCCTTCAACAGTTGGATCAACTGCGCTTTGTCGCGCGGCTTCTGCTCTTCGGCCATCATGCCGCCGAAGAATCCCGGAAAATCGAAACCTTCCAGAGTGCTGATCGGCTGGACGGCGTGGACCTGATGCTGCAGCCGGTAGGACACGGCGATGTGCGTCAGCAGTTGCGCGACAGTTCGAAGTCCGGGAGCCAGTGGCTTAGTGTAAGCTTCTGCAGGAATCTCTTCCGCGATGGTGATGGTGTTGTTGCGGACGGTTCGAAAACTCGCCGCTAATTCTTTTGCGCCGTAAAAATTCATGATTGTATCCTATTATCCATTGGTTTTTATTGCACTAAGATTTGCGGCAGGCCCGCTTGAAATATTTTATCACGCGGCATCCTGCTTAACGTTAACGAGACATTAAGAACGAGGCGGCCCGGTGGTGATATAGGACTGATATATTAGATAGAGGATGACCAGCGATTCCGGGACTTAACCGGTCTGGCTTTCCGTAATGGACGATACCGAACTGAAGATACCGCGACATGATACAACTTTCCGCCGCTTCTAAACGATTCGGCTCTCGATTACTGTTTGAAGATTTCAACTGGTTGCTCACGCCACAAGATCGCGTCGGTCTGGTCGGTGGCAATGGCACGGGCAAGTCCACGCTGCTTAAAATTCTCGCCGGGATCGAGCATCTCGACGAGGGCACGCTTAGCTCCATCCGCAACCTCACGACAGGCTATCTGCCGCAGGATGGTCTCAGCGCCTCCGGTCGCAGCGTTCTGGAAGAGGCGCTGTCCGTGTTTGGCGACCTGCATGATGCCGAGCGAGAGATGGAAGTGTTGACACTCCGCATGGGCGAGATCGATCCCGAGGGCGAGGAGTTTCGCCGCGCCGCGGAGCGCTATCACAAGCTGGAAATCGTCTTCAACGCCGGCGATGGTTATCAGCTTGAGACGCAGGCGAAACTGGTTCTTGACGGATTAGGCTTTCGTCCCGCCGAATTTTCCCGCGATACGCAGGAACTCTCCGGGGGATGGCAGATGCGCCTTGCGCTGGCCAAGTGCCTGCTGCTCAAGCCGCATCTGCTGCTGCTCGACGAGCCCACCAATCACCTGGACCTGGAGGCGCGCAACTGGCTGGAGTCGTTCCTGCACGATTATCCCCACGCCGTCGTGCTGGTCTCGCATGACCGCTATTTCCTCGACGCTTCTGTGAATAGAATCCTGGAACTTTGGAATCGCCAGGGGCATTTTTACCCCGGCAATTATGAGCAGTATCTGGAACGGAAGTCCGCGCGGCGAGAGCAGCTGCTGGCCGAATACCGCCAACAGCGTGAGCGCATCGATCACTTGGAGATTTTCATCAATCGGTTCCGTTACCAGGCGAGTAAGGCGCGTCAGGTGCAGAGTCGCATCAAGGAGCTCGAAAAGATCGAGCGCATCGAAATTCCGCCTGACGAGCAGACCATTCGCTTCAGCTTTCCGCAACCGCCGGCCAGCGGGCGCGTGGTCACCGAATTTGCCGATATCGCCAAGCGCTATGACGACAAGCAGGTTTTCAGCGGCGTGAATTTCATGATCCGCCGCGGCGAGCGCATCGGCCTGGTGGGAACCAACGGAGCGGGCAAGTCAACATTGATCAAGTTGCTGGCCGGAACGGAGCTTCCCTCGGCGGGTGAATGCAAGCTGGGACACAACGTGGAGGTGGAGTATTTCGCGCAGGATCAGTACAAGATGCTGAACCCGCAAGCGCGGCTGATCGATGATTTGTCGAGCGTCGCGCCCATCGATCTGAGCACTCAGACCAAACTACGCACGCTGCTCGGCTGTTTCTTGTTCACAGGGGACGATGTATTCAAACCCATCGGAGTGCTGTCCGGCGGCGAACGTAATCGCTTCGCCCTGGCCCGAATGTTGCTTCAACCTCCGAACTTCTTATTGCTCGATGAGCCCACCAATCATTTGGATCTGCGCGCTAAGGATGTGCTATTAGATGCCTTGCAGAGATTCAGCGGTACCATCGTTTTCGTTTCCCACGACCGGTATTTTATCGATCACCTGGCCACCCGAATATTCGAGATCGAGAACGGGAAATTGACCGAATATGATGGGAACTACGAAAACTATCTCCGACAGAAGGAGGGCGGCAGCGCTAGCAGCAGTGTGGCGATGGGGCAAGGAGAATCACACCCGGTCGTTGCGGACCCATCCAGAAGTGTAAAGAAGGAGCCGACAGAGGCTTCTTCCGAGAGCCCGAGGACGCGCCCAAAGCGTCTGAATCCCATTCTCGTCAAGGAAATGCGTAACCGGCATTCGGAGATAGAAGAGGAAATCATCCGATGCGAGGCGGAGATTGCAGATTCTGAGTCCGCTCTCGCTCAGTTCAAGAGCGCGGAAGAAACCATCCGCCTCACCAAGGGATTGGAATCGAGCCGCTTCCGCCTTTCTGAACTTATGGGCGAGTGGGAACAGTTAAGCATCGATTTAGATGAGCAGTTGAAAGTCGATTAGTTGGCTCTGCCAGGATTCTCAACTTTGTGAGAGGAGCAACCAGAGATCAAGCCTCAAGCTTTTCGCGAATCGAATACCGATTGAGCGACCATCACTGCGTTTGCGGCCGTGGGCCATCCAGCATAAAAGGCTGTGTGAGTAATTAGTTCTCCGATCTCCTCCTGCGTAACGCCATTGTCCAAGGCCAGCCCAATATGCAGGCGAAGTTGATCAGTGCGGTAGGTGGCCATTAGAACCGCCACGGTGATGAGGCTGCGGTCCCGTTTGGACATTTCGGTTCGTTCCCAAATTTCCCCGTACAAAAGATCTGATGTAAGCTGCGCCAGTCGCGGTGCAACTTTTTTCATTGTTGGTTGAGAACTCATGGCATCTCCTATCTACTTGAAAAGATTAAAGTTTCTCTAACATGCAGCACAATTCTGACATTCATTGCTCTGGCCGAAAAGGGAAGAAAGATCAAAGGGAAAATTTACAAAATACAATGGTGGGCCTGGGCAGATTCGAACTGCCGACCTCCGGTTTAGGAAACCGCTGCTCTATCCACCTGAGCTACAGGCCCGTAAGTGCCTTGATGCTTTCCTCTTCATGTTATCCAAGTTAGCACCGGGGTTCAATGTGTGCGACCGGAGGTGCTGGAGATTACCCCAAAAGCTATAATGATGCGAACCGGTGCCGATATACAATATTTCGAGGCTAGGCATGTTGTCGTGCGCCATACTGGTCGGCGAGACGCGATGGCTGACGGAGCATTGTCGTTTAATCGGAATTTAGGCTCCCAGATGCCCATGCGCTGATCCCTAGCAGTGGTGGGTAGGATTGCCCACGGTGAAACTTGCTTAAATAGCAAGGTTTTCCGCAAACCGGAATCGGCGAGCGCGAATATGCGACATTAGAAAGAGGTTTGGGTCAGAAACTCCTGAGCTACTGAACGACGCATGAACAGCATATTCTCCAAACCGGCTTCCGACCAGAACAAGGACTCACGCTCATTCCATTTTTATGCTCCCGTTGTCGATACCAGCCTGCTCGTGCCTGGCATTGACAATGTCCGCCATGATGTCAGTCTGAGCCCAAAATTTCTGGAATGTTGTCGCACCTTGATTTTCCAATTGATCGTTCGACACTCAGAGGTTGGGGCGCTTTTGACCGGGCTATCCCAGGCTAATGCTGGCCTTGATCGGAAAGAGTTCAAGCAACTGCTGCAGTCCCTGTTGCTGAACATGCTTGACCATGCGAATGCGGTGAAAAATCCGCAACTCGAACTGCTGGCCCAGGCGGCGATTCTTAAGTCCCTCGCCAGAGAAATGCAGTCTCAATTTAGCATTGTGGTTTTGCAGTGCCGCGAAAAAATCAGAGATTTCGAAAATCCGCGGCACCCACGCCAGGAACTCCGGTACCAGTTGCAAGATAAGTTCAGCGATTTTCAAAAGAACAAGCGCATCATCTTGCGACGAGTAAGCGATGATTTGGCAGAAATGATGGAAGAGGTCAGGAATGGGCCCGTGCGCAGGACGCGCGAATCCTATTTCGGGCCCGCCGCGACAGCGACACAATCAATCTTCTCCAATCCTTTAATTTTTACAGAGGATGGCCGTGACGACTACCTGAACCTTGACCGCTACGTCATGCTGGGAAAATTCCAGCGCGACACGGATCGATATGAAATTGTCGAACAATTGGTGCGCAATTTTATTGAATGGGCAGATCGTGAATCCGAAGTGGCAGCCAAGCTTCGTCAGCAGAGTGTGATTTGCGACGAAATCAGGTTATCAATAGAATCTTTGAAAGCTCAGCGCGAGGAGATAACCCAGACGCGCAGATTTTTCCCGTTGGCCTCCAGGTCCACTCCGATGCCCGAGGCCGCCGATATTAGGCATGGAATTGCTCAAGCGGAAGAGCAGCTTACAAGAGAGCAGAAATTGCTGCAGGTGCTCTTCGCGGAATTCAGCACTCGCATAGACCAGATCATTGAAGCTCCAGAGAACACAGCTCTCCTGGTGGATTACCTGCAATCCGAAAAAAATCTGGGTGATGATGGGAAATCCTCACGAGCAACATCGGAATCGATATTGTTGCAAGTCCGCGCTGAAAGTCAGCGTGCAGCGGTGGAACATCTTTACGAGTCCCTCGCCAAAGGGGGGGTGCTTCCCTATGTGCTGGGTGCCTATGAAACGGCCCGAATCTACCGCCATTTCTGCCCCCCGCTGAATCCGCAACAATTGAAGACTGCATTAGTCGAAGCGGGTGAACGCAAGAAAATCCTTCATTTGATTCAGGAGTATCGCCTTCCCTCTGGCGCTACGGAAATGATCGAAGATGGCGCGAGGAGGTTGCGCGACGCCAGTGCCCGTGATATCCGTGCCACATTGATTCGATTTGTACGAGACTTTTTCCAATTCGCGCACGATTTAAGAAATTTGAAATTAGCCCAAATCCTGATGGATCGGGTGCATCTTCCGACCGATATCAAGCAAAAGGAACTCTCCGAGATCAATGACACGCTCTATCTTTTCCTGATACCTGATGAGGAAAAGCCGAGAGAAGAAAAGGTTGTCAGCCATTCAATACTAAAAGCGGATGTCCGTGATTCAACATCCATAACGGCAGAGTTGCTGGCGCGAGGACTAAACCCCGCCTCCTACTTTAGCCTCAATTTCTTTGAGCCAGTTCGTAAACTCCACGGCAGGTATGGCGCGGTGCAGGTATTTCTGGAGGGAGATGCCCTGATTCTGGCCATCATGGAAAACGAAGGCGAACCTCGCGGCGCTAATTCTGTCGCTCGGACCTGCAGCTTGGCGCGGGACATTATTGAAGGAATCCGAAGCGTTAACGATCGAGCCGCGCAGCGTGACCTGCCGTTGCTAGAGTTGGGCATCGGTATTTGCTATCAGCCTTCGCCTCCGATGTATCTGATGGACGGCGACCGCCCGATCATGATTTCCAAGGCCTTGAATGAATCTGATCGTCTGTCTGGTTGCGGTAAGCTGGCGCGCCAACTGCTGGCCCAGCACAGCCGATTCTTTAATGTCTTCGTCATGCAATTGTTGCCGGAAGCGGATTCGCGAGAAGCGGCGGAAGAGTTTCGTGTGCATTACAATGTCCAGGGAATTGAAATCAACGAGGCCGCTTTCGAAAAGCTTACTCGCGAACTCACTCTAAACCGACTTGACTTGAGACTACCATTAATTGGTGAGCCGGAGGATGTCGAGTTGCATTGCGGAACCTTGTCGGTTGGGGCGACTGGCTTACAAAGACTGATCGTTCGGCGTGGCCGGGTTCCTCAACTCAGCCCCAAGGATTTGCGCATCATCGACTATACCGACCGCTATTACTATGAAGTCTGCACCGCCAAACCCCTTTACGACTACGTTGCCAAGCAAGTCGGCTGGTAACAAACTCGCCGGTTAATTATTTCCGTCAAGACCTGCAAACCAATTTAGCCTTTCCAGGATGCGCCGTGAGGGGTTTGCTACAATCAAGGGCATGGATAAAGAAAAAATTACTGTTATTGGCGGTGGACTCGCGGGTGCGGAGGCGGCATTGCAACTCGCACGCAGAGGGATCGCCGTCGATCTCTACGAGATGCGCCCGACGCACAAGACTCCCGCTCACCAGACTGGCCATCTTGCCGAACTGGTCTGCAGCAATTCGCTCAAGAGCGACCGCGAATTTTCCGCGCCATGGCTCCTTAAGGAGGAGATGCGGCGTATCGGATCTCCGTTGCTGGAGATCGCACGGCGCTGCGCGGTTCCAGCCGGGCATGCGTTGGCTGTCGATCGAGATCTCTTCGCTGCGCAAGTTACTGCCACGGTGGCACAAGAGCCGTTGATCAACCTGAAGCGCGAGGAAGTGCTGAAAATCCCCGCCATGGGAATTGTGATCATCGCTTCCGGCCCACTCACCAGCGATGTGCTGGCTGCATCGATTCAAGACCTGACCGGCAGCGAGAGGCTGTTTTTCTATGACGCGATTAGCCCGATCGTAGATGCCGCGACATTGGATCGCAGTATCATATTTTCCGCGTCACGCTACGATGTAAGCCTCCCCATTTCTGCGGAGAGCGCAATTAGCGCAGCGCACAATCCAGGGCAATCGACGCCGGAGTCCGATGGGGATTATCTGAATTGCCCGATGTCGCGCGAGGAGTATCAGAAATTCCATGATGCGCTGATGGCGGCCGATTCGGTGGTGCGTCACGAGTTTGAGGATGTGAAGTATTTCGAGGCCTGTCTTCCTCTGGAAGAGCTGGCGCGGCGAGGGCGCGATACTCTGCGCTTTGGTCCGATGAAGCCGGTGGGGCTGACCGATCCGCGAACGGGCAGGCGCCCTTATGCCGTAGTGCAACTCAGGAAAGAAAATCAGCGGGCGGACAGCTACAATTTGGTTGGATTTCAGAACCATCTCAAGTTTGGAGAACAGAAGCGCATCCTACGGATGATCCCTGGCCTGGAGCAGGCGGAGGTGCTTCGCTACGGGCAGATTCACCGGAACACTTATGTGAACGCTCCGGCGCTGCTCAACGCCACGCTGCAACTCCGCAATCACCCGCGCATCTTCTTCGCCGGGCAAATCTGCGGGGTGGAAGGTTACGTCGAATCGATTGCCACCGGGATGCTGGCCGGCCGATTTGCAGCCGAGATGGTTGCTGGCGTCGAGTCGGTTCCGCTTCCCCGCGCGACTGCGCTTGGTTCGCTTTGTCATTACATCACGCATGCCGACCCCAAGAATTATCAGCCTGCCAATATCGCATTTGACCTGCTGCCGCCGTTGTGCGCCACCGCCTTTGCGGAGCGCAAGGGCAAACCTAGCCGCCAGGAGCGGCATCAGCACTTATGCGAGATTGCGCTTAGAATGCTCGATCAATGGACGATGGCCGGGAATCAATCCTTGCTGGTCAGCGAATAAAAAAACTCCCCGACGGCAAATGTACGTTGCTATCGGGGAGCTGATATTGAGTCGTTTTGGGTTGGCTCATTTCGCTGGAAGCGGCATCGTGCGGGCCTGCTGCTTATAGAAGTCGATTGTCTTCTTCGTGAAGAATTTGTCGACTTCCAGCTTAGTGATTACTTTTTCCACGCATTGCAGGAATCTCTCGCGGTTGAAAGTCTCATTCGGCTTCAGCATTCCGGTCCGCTGCCAAGCTTCGGTAACGGTTTCCACGTAGTCGCGATAACCATTGCCATTCATGTCCACGAATCCTTGCGCCACGTTGACGATGTCCGGGTCGTCGCGGAATTCGCCGCGCCCATCAACCGGCTCGAGGCCCGTGCCGGTGAACCCCGCAAAGCCCGTGGTGCCTTGTCCCGAGGCTCCGCTGCTGACCGGGAAGATGTGGTAAACGCCCAGGCCGCAGCCCACCTCGGGCATGTCGATGGCGGGATTCTCCACGATATTATCCTTGTCGACATCGCCCAGCTCACGCCAATCTGAGCGCGTCGGCGGAGGCGCGACGCCTTTCTCCACCCAGGCGTCCAGATGGTCGATGAAGCCATCCATCAGCCGGGACATATCGATGATGGTCACGTCGCCGCGCTTGCCGTCCACCAGATTCTCGCCGCCGCCGTGGCTGATGCCGTCAATCTCGTAATAGCGGAACTTGTTCCACATGCCTTTGTCGCGAAGCATCTTGGCGTTCTGCCGCTTGTTGTGCAGGAAGTTGTTGGAGCCACGAAACGCCGGTGGATCATCGGGAGTCTCGTTCACATAGAGCAGGTGGCCGATCTCGATGGTGGGGACCATGCGCTTCTTGTCCTCATCGGTGGTGAAGACGACGTCCTTGCCATCCTTCATGGCCACGGGCAGCCACAGCCCGGAACCGGCGTCATCCACGATCACGCCGTCGATGATCGGCGTGCCGTCATCGTCCACGTTGATCCCGGCCTTGTAGCTGACCATGCGGCCCGGACGCGCGCCGCCCGAGTGGCCGTACCAGTATGTTTTCTTCGGCAGCGCGCCCAGGCTCGGCTGCGCGAGATTCGCCGCGAGCTTGGCGAACTGCATGATCAGCGGCGGCTGCTCGGTGACATTGCGATTCTTGAGCACGGCACCGTCGTCGAGCGTTACGTTCAAGTCGCCGCCCTGCATGAGCGTCGAGCGGCGGGTCTTGGCCATGATGTATCCCTTGTCAATCATCAGCTTTTCGTACTTGCTGATGCCGGCGATGGGATCGCTCTCCGTCAGCTCCTCGTACCAGAACTTGGCATTGCCGCGCGCGAAGCTGCGGCCAGCGCCGTGCGCGTTGACAAACAACTTCCCGTTCCACTCGGCCTTATCGACGGGATAGATCACCGTCATGCTGCTGCCTTGCTCCATGCTGTAACGCCCGATGCCGTGGAACACAGGCTTGTCTTCCTCGCCGCCCTGCTGATAGACAAACTCGGGATAGACGTTAAAGTAGTTTGAGTAGCGGGCCTTGTCGTCCTTCAGCGCGTAGCCATCCAGCGTGCCGGTTACGCCAACATCCAGGCGCTTGTACTTCTTGCCCTGATACTCGAACTCGATTTCCGTCATGCGGCAGACTTCCTGCCCGACGAGCTTGCCGTTGATGTCCTTCTTCTTCGGCACCAAAAACTGATCGCAACCCTTAACGTCGCTTACCGGTGCCGCCGAGGTGGTTGGCGGCAATGCAATTGCCAACGCGAGCACGCCTGTTGCACAGACCAAATTTTTCCAAATCGATTTACGCATGAGTCTTACCTCCTTAAATTCTTGTACCCAGCCGCGAAAAATGGCCGCTACTCTCCCTGCCAATTTATGATCGTCGTTATACTATCCCATACTTTGCACCGCCGCAAGCGCATCTGGCGTCCCCAATATTCCTCGGACTACAGTGCGGGGATTGGGTTACTTGCGGGCTCGGCCGGTTGTGTCGTTGGTTGAGCGGTATCGGGCATAGCCGGGGTGAGGGGCTGTAGTGCATCTACCGCCGCCGCAGGTGCTCCCGGTGCTTGTCCAGTGGCTGCGGGGAGCGGTTGAGTTGGGGGTCTCCGGATGGACGGTTGCGGTACAGGCGGTGCTGATGGCGACGACTGTGGAGCGGATTTCGCGGGAGATGCTTCCAAGGGTTCTGCGACGAGTGGCGTGGGCTCTGGCAAGGGGAGATCAAAGTCCGTGCCCACGATAACGATTACTTCTTCCAAGCTTTGCAGTTGTGCCAGCGAACGCACGCGGATGTCCTGGAACCTGGGTCCGGGGCTGGTGCGTTCGACTACGCCAACGGCTAGTCCTCGCGGGTATATCTTGTCCTCGCCGGAGGTGAACACTCTTTGCCCGAGAGTGATTCGCTCGCCGTTGGGAATGAAGTCAAGTTGCATGAACTCTTCGTTGCGTCCCTTCAGAATGCCGTGCATGCGGTTCTGTTCGAGCAGTACGCCCGCGCCGCTGAAGGGGTCGGAGAGCAGTATCACCTGGGCTGAATCTGGGAAGACGGCGAGAACTTTGCCGACTACTCCATCTGGAACCATGACGGGGGCATCCTGCCGCAGGCCCTGTCTGGCACCTTTGTCGATCATTAGCAACCGTGCTGTTTCACCCGCGCTACCGCCCAGCACGCGCGCCACGACGGTTTCACCGGGAATCACCGCTTTCAAATCCATCAGCGCCTGCAGGCGCTTCGCTTCGGCGGCAGCGGATTGCAGCTGCTGATTTTCCAGTTTAAGTTGATTTACCTGCTGGCTGAGATTGACGCTCTGCTCACGGGCTCCGCGCAGGTTGATGTAGCCCAACCAAACGGAGCGGATGGAATCGGAGACGGAGTTCATTGCGCGGTGAATCGGATCGATGACGAGGACGGTTCCATAGCGCACCAGTGGAATGTCGGTTTGGCTCCGCAATTGATAGCCGACCATCACGAACTGCGCCAGCAGAACTCCGGCGAGTACGATCAGGCCACGATAAAAAAGGGAGAGCCGCGTAGATTCCATAGAGAAACTCCATTGTAAATGGAGAGGACTCTAGCGACGAGGGCGGCGGCAGTTAGGGAGGTCCCGAATTCTGCACTTAACTGTAGCTGGGGACCCGCTCCCGCTAATCAACGGCGATCTTACGCAGCAGATTGAAGTCGCTGAGCATCTTGCCGGTTCCCAGCACCACGCAGGCCAGCGGATCGTCGGCGATCGAGACTGGCAACCCGGTTTCCTCGCGGATGCGCTTGTCGAGGTTCTTGAGTAGGGCACCGCCGCCGGTGAGCACGATGCCACGGTCAGAGATGTCGGCGGAGAGTTCGGGCGGAGTACGCTCAAGCGCGACACGAATCGCGTTGACAATGGTGTCCACGCCTTCCGAAAGAGCCTCGCGGATCTCGGCGTCCTGAATGATCAGCGTCTTGGGCACTCCCTCGATCAAGTCGCGGCCCTTGATCTCCATGGTCAATGGCTTTTCCAGCGGATAGGCGGAGCCAATTTGGATTTTGATCTGCTCGGCGGTACGCTCACCGATGAGCAGATTAAATTTGCGCTTCAAGTAATGCATGATGGCGTCGTCCAACTCATTGCCGGCGACGCGCACTGACCTCGAGTAAACGATGCCTGAAAGCGAAATGACGGCGATGTCCGTGGTGCCGCCGCCGATGTCCACCACCATATTTCCCGATGGTTCTGTGATGGGGAGCCCCGCTCCGATGGCTGCGGCCATGGCCTGTTCCACCAGATGCACCTCGCTGGCCTTCGCGCGATAGGCCGAGTCCTGCACGGCGCGCTTCTCGACTGGAGTGATCTCGCTGGGCACACCGATTACGATCCGCGGGCGCACCAACATTTTGCGATTGTGTGCCTTATGGATGAAATACGTGAGCATCTTCTCGGTGACTTTGAAGTCCGCGATCACGCCGTCGCGCATGGGCTTGATGGCCACGATGTTGCCCGGCGTGCGGCCCAGCATCTCCTTGGCCTCCTTGCCCACGGCCTCCACTTCGTTGGTCACCTTATTGATGGCCACGATCGACGGCTCATTGACCACGATGCCGCCCGACTTGGCGTAGACCAAGGTATTGGCGGTTCCCAGGTCAATTGCCAGGTCGCGCGAGAAAAATGAAAAGAATGAGTGCCGGTTACCGGACATCGCGGGTATGCTCTCCCTAATGAGGTGCGGATTCAGGTAGCGCAAGATACTGCTTGTCCGAGCGCGCTCAGGAAGAAAAAAAATCGCGCTCAGGGAAAGCGATTTGAAGCTAAATGCTATTGTATCGTGATCGTCTTGCGCAAGGTGAAAACTTTGCCTTTTCTGTTTTGTGCCGTAACCGTAATCATGGTGGTACCTGCCGTGGGCATGGCCGAGGTGAAGTGCTTAAACGAGCCGTTCGGGGCCACATTGAATACCTGCTCATTGTTTACCAGGACGGTGGCGCCTGGTTCGGTCCTTCCCACCACCTCCATTACACGCCCGTGCTGGATGTACTGCTCAACGATCAGTAGAAGCTCCTCCGCACTGGCCTGATGAAGGACGGAGAAGAGATTGGGCTCGCTTTGCTGGCTCTCCTTGCCCTGCAAATTGAGCGAAATGACCGACCAATAGTAATCGCCTTCACGGAAAGCGGGCAACCGGATCGAGGTGGAGCGTACGCGTTGATCAAACAGCGGATCTTTGAGTAAGGGGGAAGTGGAGACGAGAATGCGGTAAGAATCGGCGGTGCCCACAGCCGACCACGTGAACTCAATCCCAATGCTACTTTGCGATCCGGTCATCACCACCGGCGCCATATCCGCAGGCGTCAGCAATAAAGGCGGGGCGACCACCTTCTTGCGCACCAGCAGACTGCCCGCCGCTCCGAAGGTTGCCTGCTCAAACTCACCCAGTTCGATTTGCTCTCCGCCGCGCTGCATCCCGGCACCGCCCTTTGAAACGGTGATCTCACGCACGTTAGTGGATGGATCGTTGTGCACCAACGCGCGGCTGTCCGCTTTCATGCGAGCTTCCGCATCGGCGAAGCGGACGCGGGAATCTCCCATGGACTTGGTCGTGGACAGGTCCACTGTCCCGCTGGTTACATGCACGGAAATTTTGGAATTGGCGATATTCACGGGAATCGCATTTTCTTCAATGGCGATCAGAGTGTTGGGACGAACCACATAGAGTGTCCCATCGGCGAACGCGATGCGGGCCACACCATCCTTGTCGGTCTGCACTATATCGCCCTGATCCAGCCCTTCGGCCAGCGAGGCTTCCATCCACGCTACGGAGCTTGCTTTGCGGACACGTACTCCGCCATCGAGATTCGTAAAGCGCGCCTGCCGGTTGGCGGTGGTGTCAACGGCTGCCGCATCGTTCTCATTTCCACGTAGCATCGCCAGCAGCGAAGCACGCGAGTTGGGGAACACCACCAGAAGGATTCCTCCCACCAACACCAATACTCCCAAGACTCCCAGTGTCAGTGTCTTATAGCTAACAGTGCGCCACTCCAATAGATCGGTCTGATCTTTGGTGGGACGGTCCTTTGGGATTAACGAATCAGGTATCTCGGGCATCTCAGATTCCAAGTCGCTGGTTTGGCGCGAGTATGACGATCTTGGTCAATTATTTCAACCCGTGCGTATATTATCTTATGCGGTCCAAGGGGCCAATGCTACTGTGCTGATTGCTGCAATATGGTACCCTTTCTGATTCACCCTTACGCATTTGGTTTTTCCAATAGCTACGGGAGAGTAATCTGAAGTTTCCCGGGCTGCTGGATGTAATCGCGGCGGGAAACCATCGCCGAGTTCCCGAGTTAATGCTACGCTGGTTTGAAACGGGTATCCGCACAATTCAACCAGGAATGTAAGTCATCAGGATAACGGCTCGGCGGCCATATTGTTATATCCTACTGGTTCGGTGTATTCTGCTTTGCCCGTGTCCGGCACGTTCAAGTTGAGGTCAATAAACACACGTCTATGGCAAAAACGACGGCAAAGATAAAATCGAAGACTAAAGCTCCGGCCCGGAAAAATGTCGTGAAGCTCGCACCACGCGGTGCAAAATCGGCTGCACCCTCCAAGCCAAATAAGTTGGCCAAGAAATCGGCGAAAGGCAAACCAGCAGCTCCACCGGCGAAGCCCTTGCAATTTCCCAAACGCAAGCCCACGGCGGAGGAGATTGTGCATCAGCAGTCTCTCGACCGTTTTACAGCGGGGCTCGAATTGATGAATCAGGGCAATTACGCCAAAGCCAAGTCCGGCTTCGAGCGGCTGGTGGGCAATCCCTCGCGTGAGCTGGCCGAACGCGCACAGGTCTATCTGAACATCTGCCAGCAGCGCGCCGCGCGGCCTTCATTGCAGCTGAAAACAGTGGAGGAGATGTACGATTATGCCGTGAGTTTGGCCAATGAAGGTCATCCCGAGCAGGCCGAAGAGCATCTGCGCAAAGCCTTGAAACTCGCGCCGCGCGCCGATTTTCTTTATTACGCGCTGGCCGCCACTTTCGCCCTGCGCAATGACGTTGAAGGCACCCTTGAATATCTCGACAAGGCTATTCAGATCAATCAGCGCAATCGCTTCCAGGCGCAGAACGACCCGGACTTCGAGAATATGCTGGAGGATCCTCGATTCACGGAATTGATCTACCCGGAACGGCCTTTGAGCTAAGGTGATCGCGACAACTGCCCGGCTCAGTCCGGTTCAGCCCAGCGCGCTTGGTTAAACGAGCATGAAAATCGTATCACTGGGAGGCGGCACGGGCCTATCCACATTGCTGCAAGGATTGAAGGCTTGGTATCCTGCCGATCCCGCCCCCGATTTACTAGAGATGGTTCTCGAAAAGGCCTATGGTTGCGAGGAGCCGCGCGTTACCGACCTGAGCTCGGTGGTCGCCGTCTCCGATGACGGAGGCAGTTCTGGTCGTCTCCGCCGCGATTTCCGGGTTCTGCCGCCCGGCGATATCCGCAACTGCATGGTTGCCCTTTCTGAAGACGAAGCACTGCTCTCCAAGCTTTTCCAGTTCCGCTTTGCCAGCGGCCAGGGTTTGAAGGGACACAGTTTTGGCAATCTTTTTCTCACTGCGCTCAGCGGAATCACCGGTGACTTTCAGGAAGCCATTCAGGTGTCCAGCGAAGTGCTAGCCATCCGTGGCCACATCTATCCTTCCACCATGTCCGATGTGCGCCTGGAGGCGGAGCTGGAAAATGGCCGCGTCGTGAAAGGCGAAACGCAGATTTCGCGCAGCCGCCGTCCCATCCGCCGCATCCGACTCTCGCCACGTAACTGCCGCCCCGCGCCGAAGGCTCTGGAGGCCATCGCTCAGGCGGACGTCATCACCCTGGGTCCCGGTTCGCTCTTTACTAGCTTAATCCCCAATCTGCTCGTTCTGGGCGTGGCCACCGCCATTGCCCAATCGCGTGCCGCCCGCATCTTCATTTGTAATCTAATGACCCAGCCCGGCGAGACGAACCGCTTCACTGCCGCGGACCATCTACGCGCCGTTATGAACCATGCGGGCGGTCAGCGGCTGTTTGACTACGTCATGGTTAACTCCGGTCCCATTTCGCACAGCGCGTTGCGCCGGTACAAAGTAACAGGAGCATCTCCGGTGAATCCGGGAAGCGAGGAGCTTGAGAGTATGGGAGTTCGCGTGGTCGCTGGCGACTTTGTCCGCGAAAAACGTACTGGACCCTCCGCCGAGCGCTGGGTGCGGCATGATCCCAGCCATCTGGCCAAAGCTGTGCTGGATACTTGTGCGGCACATCGCTATTGGGAAGAGGCGACAAAGTCAGCCGGTCCAGCCTAAGCTACAATACCCAGTGATGAATTAAGTCTTGAGGGGAGACCATGAAGGACAGTACCATCGTTGTGATTTTGGCCGCTGGGCTCGGAACGCGCTTTAAGTCCAAATTGCCAAAGGTACTCCACTCGGCTGGCGGACGGACGCTGATCGATCACGTCGTCCGCGCGGTCAAACCACTTGCCTCACGCGCCACCTTCGCCGTCATCGGGTATCAGGCCGCACAAGTGGAACAGGCACTGCGCAGCGCTGGCCATGGACCCGGGCATGAAGAAGTCCGGCTCATACTTCAGAAGCAACAACTGGGTACGGGGCATGCTTTGGCCGCTGGCGAGCGTCAATTGCGGCGTGCTACCTCCTCCAATAAAGGCACAATTATGGTGGTGTGCGGAGACACCCCGCTGCTAACCACCGCGACTCTGCGCAACCTGCTTGCCCATCACCGCAGGAAACGCGCCATCGCCACGGTGCTGACCGCCGATATGGCCGATCCCGCTGCGTACGGGCGCATTCTCAGATCCGCGGATGGCTCACTCCTTGCCATTGTCGAATGGAAGTCCGCCACCTCCGAGCAGAAGAAGATTCGGGAGATCAATACAGGCATCTACTGTTTTGAGACTCGCGAACTATTTCCCGCTTTGAAGCGCGTCCGCAAGAATCCTGTGTCGGGGGAATACTATCTCACTGATGTCATCGAGCTGTTGGCCAAGGCGGGACACCGTCTCGCCGCCTGCCGCGCCGAAGATCCCGACGAAGTGGCGGGTATCAACGACCGGGCCGAGCTGGCCCGCGTGGATACCCTGCTGCGCCTGCGAAAGGCTCGTGAGTTAATGATTGCTGGAGTCACTATCCACTCACCCGAGACAGTGAGAATCGATCCCGACGTGACTGTCGGTCCTGACAGCACCATCGAGGCTGGTGTCTATCTGAATGGCAGGACAAAGATCGGCCCGGAGTGTGTTATTGGAGCTTACTCTATCATCACTGACTCACAGCTTGCCGCGCGAGTTACTATAAAGACATCCTGTGTGATTACAGAATCCCAGGTGGATGACGGAGCCAGCGTGGGACCATTCGCTCACGTGCGTCCGGGATCGCAGATCGGCGCGGGAGCCCGCATTGGCGACTTCGTGGAGATTAAGAAGTCCCGCATTGGCCGGCTCAGCCGAGCTAATCATCTAGCCTACATTGGAGACGCCACTGTGGGCGAAGATGTCAATATCGGTGCCGGGACAATCACCGTCAATTACGATGGTGTGAATAAGCACCAGACCATTATTGAGGATGGCGCCTTCATCGGTTCTGGTTCGGAGCTGATCGCTCCAGTGCGCATCGGCCGCGGCGCTTTTGTCGCCGCAGGCTCCACCATTCACGATCACGTTCCGGCCAACGCCCTAGCCATCGCCCGGGCCAGACAGTCAGTCAAGCCCGGCTGGATGGTCGAGCGAATTCGGAAACTAAAGAAGACCCCGAAATCTCATTCGTAGTCATTCGTAACTCTCACTCACTTACGAGCTCCCGTATTTTTCTGATTGTGGGTCGCAACCGCTATTTTAATAGGTGAACATATGACTCAGAAGGAAACGATTGGATTTATCGGGCTGGGTATTATGGGTTATCCCATGGCGGAAAATTTGCTGAAGGCCGGAAACGCCGTCACCGTTTATAACCGGACGCGGTCCAAGGCCGAGTCGCTCGCCGCGGAAGGCGCGAGCATTGCGCCCATCGTGGCGGATGTAGCACGAGCTGCCAGTGTAATCTTCATCTGTGTGGGCGGCACCGCGGACGTTGAACAAATAGCCGAAGAGTTGCTTCCCGCGATTCGGCCTGGTGCGCTAATCGTGGATTCCACCACCATCTCGCCCACCGCTAGCCGCCGGCTCGCAGCCCGCTTCTCCGAGTGCGGCGCGCAATTTTTGGATGCCCCCTGTACGGGCTCCAAAACGGGTGCCACCAATGCCACGCTGACATTCATGGTGGGTGGTGAGAAAGCTGCATTCGATCGTGCTCGACCCTATCTGGAGGCAATGGGCAAAAAAATATTCCACACAGGCGGGCAGGGAACTGGCTTACAGGTGAAGCTGACTCAAAATTTAATCGGCGCACTCACCTGCCAGGCCATGGCTGAGGGCTTCGTGCTGGCACGCAAGGCCGGCATCTCGCCATCGCTTGTGCTGGAGGTGCTCCAGAACAGCGTGGCGCGCAATCCCATGATTGACGGCAAACTCCCGCTGGTGCTCACGCGGAAGTTCGACCCCCATTTTTCGTTGAAATGGATGCATAAGGACCTGGGCTTGATGCTTGAATCAGCCAATGAACTGCAAGTTCCTTTGCCCGCAACGGCGCTGGTGAGGGAGTTATTTGGCGCGGGGATAGCCATGGGGCATGGCGAAGAGGACTTTGCTGCGGCCATTTGTGTCATTGAAAGTATGGCTGGCGTGGAAGTGCGCGAGGACTAGCGATCCAGTGCGCAATTCGCTATACGGAGCCCAAATGGGGAGAGGTTTAGTCAGATTTCACAGTCTGTTTCTGCGACGCGCATGTGCCGGGCTTGCACCTGGATTGATTGACACCCCGATGCGAACCCCCGTAGAATCGCTATGGCCGAATAGTTGCCCGAGTCGGTACACGCCCATCAGCCGCAGTCAATGAATGCTATCGAGGCGGAGCTGAGTGCCGATAGAGCGACTGGGGTTATCAAAACAAAGCAGCCATGGCAGCCCAAAAGAAAATTAAATTACTTCTAGGTGACCCACGTCCTGCCTTTCGGGCGGGCCTCAAACTTCTCCTGTCCAGTGAGAAGGACGTGGCATTGATCGGAGAGGTCGAGGCGGCGGATCAGGTGGTCAAGAAAGTAACTGCGCTAAAGCCGCAAGTAATCCTTATCCACTCGCAACTTTCCGAGTTCGGCGGTCGGAATTTGCTGCTGCAGGTTCAACGCAACTTCCCCCGCACGCGAATGTTGGTGATGGCCACGTCGGAAGATGAAGAGGGGTCCATTCGCGCACTACGCATCTCTACTGTGCAATTAGTTCCTCGTCAGGCAGCTTTTAAGCAAGTGCTGCAATGGATTCTCCGAGCGGAAACCAACGGATCGACGGCGGTTCCGGCGGCCGGAGCCACGGCAACTTCCAGCAAGAGTGGAGCGGACGAAGCCGAAGGCGATTCGCCGCTCAGCTCACGCGAGAGGCAGGTGGTCGAGTTGGTTTCACAAGGCTTTAAGAACCGCGAGATCGCCCAGCGCATGTTCATCAGCGAGCAGACTGTGAAGAATCATCTCCATAATGTTTTTGACAAGCTGGGCGTCTCTGATCGCTTGGAACTCGCACTGTACGCCATTCACAAACAGATGCAGGGTGGACTCTAGCGATCTCCATGGGAGATTTCCGTGAAATGGCAGTCGGCCCCGTCGATGTCCAATAAAATCATCCAACCCACATTTTCAAGGCGGCTGGCGATTCATTTGACCCTGCTCGCGGCTGTCTCCGCGCTGCCCTTTGCGCATGGCCATGAGATCATCACGACGCAAATCACTTTCAATCAGACGATTTTCCCGATCATTCAAGCGAACTGCGCAGCCTGTCATCGCGCGGGTGGCATGGCGTTCTCATTGATGACGTACCAGGAAGCCCGCCCCTGGGCCGCAGCCATCCAGGAAGAAGTGCTCCGGCGCAGGATGCCGCCTTGGGGTGCCGTGCGCGGCTTCGGGCACTTCCGCAACGACCCCAGTCTTACGCAGACCCAACTGCAACAGATCGCCGAGTGGGCCGAAGGCGGCGCGCCGGAGGGGGCCGCAAGAGCCGGGCCTGCATCGGGGATTCCTTTGGCGAGTACGATTCCCCGCCGCGATGATCTCATCCAACCGGTCTCCGCGGAGTCAGTGATTGAGGTGGGCAAAGCAGGAGAGAGATTTGTACTAGACTTTTTTGAATTACGCAGGGATGTCACGCTCAGTGGCATTCAATTCGTGAAAGCGGCTGAGAAGTCTTCCTTCCGCATTAGGGCCGTGCTGCCGGATGGGTCGGTGATTGCTCTAGTCTGGATATACGAGTTTCGCGCGGGGTATTCACAACCATACATCTTCGCCGCCCCGCTGCGGCTGCCTGCGGGGACGCGCATCCAGGGCGTGCCCGCCGATGCACAGGCGATTCTGCTGATAGAACAGCCGTAGACCTTTGGCGCACTGCCGCTTTCACTTCATTTCCTGAACCGGCACATCGAACCTCGCCCTGCTTACCACTCCCCGGGCCTGAACTTCCACCCAGACGCGGTAGTTGTGCGGGCGCGGGAAGTAAACGTTGAACTGCACCTCAGTTCCTTTGGCCCCGGCGAACGGCTCGATGTGCATCAGATCAATCAGGTCGTCGCTGGCTACCAGCATCTGCCCCCGGTCTCCGTGAAAATTTTCAAGGCCTGCCTGCGGGTCGAGGGTGAAGAAGAGCAGTGTCTTCCCGCTGGGATTTGGCTGCGCCGGTTCGCTTCTCATGGCGACGCGCAGTCCGTCAGCCTGCTTGGGGGAGTTATCGCGTGTAAGCGCGGGAATGGGCTGTTCTGCGCCAGTTACAATCAAGCTGCCGATCACCGACTGCTCCGGCGCGCCCTCCGGCTGAAACTCGCTAAGGATGCGGTACAGCCCGGGGCTGGGCAGCGTTGCTTCGATTCGGAATTTTCCATCTGGGGATAGGCCGGGATGCTCGTGCAGGAAAAATCGCAAATCCTGGCTCACAATATAAGAGTGGAAGAGGTGGGTGTGGCTGAGTTGGAAGTCCGTGACTATCCGTCCGCTAAACTGCCCGCCGGTCAATTTTCGAACCGCAAACTCCAGTAGGACCTTCTTCCCGGCTTGTATCGCGCGTGGAGTCGCGCTGATATCCACGGAATAAGAAACTCCATTTTCAGCCGCCGTCTGTGCCTGGCAGACGACAGCGCAGAGTGCGGGCAGCATCGCGATGGCAGCCATTGCTGCGCGCCACTGTCGACTGCGCGGAGGCGGACTACTCACCCGCATGCGCGCCGGCCTGCGGGGCGCGCAGGAAAACCTGTCCCGCCTTTACGTGCTTGTCAACCAGCATGCCCACGAATCCTGAGCTCATCTCTTCCCACACCATGCCACCGTAGTAGACCGTTTGCTTCGGGTCAGGATTGAATTTGTTGTTCACCGAATTGTCGAAGTACGCGGTGGTGATGATCTTCGATCCTTTGGGAACCTTAACGGGCGCAGCCAGCTCATAGCCGAGCTGCCAGTTGAAATCGTAACGCGGAACGTTGAGTAAATCCTGCTTACGGCCATCGGGATAGATCACCTGAAACAACATGCTCTTGCCGCGCAGATGCATGTGAGGGCTGAGCCACACAATCTCGACATCCTGATCGAGTACGGCCTCACCGTGGGGTGCTTTCCAACTGGCTTCGCCCGCCGGGATGGCGAAGTTCTCAGCGTCTTGCGGCCCGCGCACGGTCAGCGAAACATAGCGCCGCGCCGGCTCCTGTTTGGCAATGGTGAATCCCACCGCCGGACGGTCCACCACTTCCTTGCCGTTGGGCGTATAGTGCAGGCTGAACACAATGTCGGTGCCCGCCGGAATCAGCTTGGCCGCCCCCTTGGGTCGATAGTCCATCAGCGATTGCAGCCCAGGCAGATAACAGGCTTCGCCTTCGCTGGCATCGCGCAGCGCGGGGCGTGCGTCGAGGCTCTGCTGAGCCGTCTCGCCTTTCTTGCGCGGCAGTTCGACCCCGCGATCGTCGCGCATTACTTCGTTCCAGTAACGCTCGCCGTACTTCACATCCTCGTTGTGCGGCATCAGGTGTACGCAGATGTGATGCGTTACGGACGGCTCACTGGGCTTCACTTCGATCGACGAAACCCACGTATCTTTGTCGAGTCCGCTGGGGACGGCCACACGGAACCACTCGATGACATTATTCTTGGCTGTCGCTGGAACCTTAGTCTCCGGTCCTTTCACAATGTGATCGGGCTGCACCTGCCAGCCCCCATCGGGCCACGCGACAAGCGCGGGTTTGTCTTTGGCATCGCCCTCCAGCGCTCCTTGATCCACCCACGACGCGATGAGATCAATCTCACTTTGCTTGATTGAACTGTCGTTGGAAAACTTACCTACTGTGGGGTCGGCGTTCCAAGGAGGCATCTGCCGTGTAATGACCTTCTGCTTGATGGCCTTGGCCCACGGTCGCGTATTCTCGTAACTCAGCAACGACATCGGCGCGATCTGGCCAGGCCTGTGGCAGGCTTGGCAGTTGCGCTGCAGAATGGGCAGCACATCCTTGTTGAAGGTAACAGACGTGGCCGGAACTTCTGCGGCCAGCGCGGTCATGCCAGTAATGAAAATCACAGCCAATAAGTGCCCGATCAGAATTGATTTTTCCCCCATTTGCAAAATCCTCCCACCACGTTCGGTCGTTGCCCGAATTTCCATTGCCTGCGGCTAGGCTTGAGATAAATATTGCTCCCGTGCCCACGCGCTGTCAATCCTTCCCCGTGTCGCTCTGGGAGAGATTTGCGTATCGAGCCATGAAACGACGGTCGATCCAGTCCTTAAGCGTCCAGAGCCAGCGGCCCTCCGCCGACAACTCGCCGCGTGAAGCCACGGCGTAGCGGTCGCCGGTGCTGATCAGGCTCAGGAACTTTTTCTGCGGCGTGAAGGGAACCAGCGGCTCACCCCGCAGCGCGCGCCGCAGATTCTCGGTCAAGGGCGGCCCCTGCCGCACCGCGAACACCCCGGCCTTCTCGCGTGGATGGTGGAGCACGGCAGCCACGTCGCCTGAAGCAAACACTCCGCGCTGCGAAATGGATTCCAGTGTGTCGGCCACCCTTATGAATCCGCGTTCATCGACCGCGAGGCCGGACTTCTTAATCCAGTGCGCTCCGCCCGCCTGCGTAACCCAAAGTATTTCATCAAGGGCCAACGCCTTGCCGCCCTCCAGCCGCACTGCGTTTGGAAGGACCTCGGCCACCGCATGACCCGTATGAATTGCCACTCTGCGCTCAGCCAGGACACGCTCGAAGCGTCGCCGTACGTCCGCCGAGTGGGTCGGCAAAATGGGACCGGCGCTAATCAAATGAAATTCTACTCGTAAGCCGACCGCTGAACCTGGACGAGCTGCCGGCATATTTGCGAACGAGTGCTGCATTGCCAGTAAAATTTCCACGCCCCCGGCGCCGGCGCCCACCACGCCGATCCGCACGGTTCCCGCCGCCTCGCACACACGCTCTCGGAGCTTCTTCCAGCGCTCGATAAAAGTGCTGATCGGTTTTACAGGGACTGCGTGAGCCGCCGCTCCCGGGATATTAGCGAGCAGCGGAGTGGAGCCGGTGTCGATGGAAAGCACATCATAGGGAATCGGTGATCCATTGCGGCGATGAAGCTGCCCGGAGTTATAGCTAAGACCGGTGTCGAGGCCCACGGCCTCATCGTGAATAAATTCGGCCCGCGCAAATTGCGCCAGTGCTGCCAGATCAATATGCATCTGCTTGAAGTCATAGTGTCCGGCGATATATCCCGGCAGCATCCCGGAGTATGGCGTGTGGCGTTCGCGACCGATCAGCGTCAGGCGCGCGCCCGGCTCCGGGCGCAGGCCCCATCGGCGCAGAACCTCCACATGGCTGTGCCCGCCGCCCACCAGCACCAGATGCTTCTCCGCTACGTTCACTGATTTCCTTAGGTTGTAACTCTACGACTGCACCCGCGCAAGTACCCGCGCTGCTCCCACCGCAAAGGTCTCCTCTGGCGTCAGCAGACTCAATACCAAATACGCTTCGCGCTCGAAATCGTAAAAATAGCCGGGCTGCACGATCACGTTGTCCTGCTCGAGCAGTTCCAGCGCCCACTGCTCCTCGCTGCGATTGCGCGGGATTTCCAGAGTGGCATACCATCCACCCTCGGCGGCGAGAACCCGTGCTGACGAATCCGCCGCCAGCGCCGCTTGCAGGTGCGACAAATTTCTCTGCACGCGCATCTGGATTGCCGTCTGCATCGCGGCACCCAGTTTCAGCAGACGAGGCAGGGCGTGCTGCACTTGACTCGACACAGAGAGATAGGTGTCGGCGATCAGCTCCAGGCGCGCCAATGCGTCGCGACACGCATCCGGCGGGCCGGAGACGGCGATCCAACCGGCCTTCACCTGCGGCAGTCCCGCGACCTTTGACAACCCACTCAGCGAAAACGTCAGCACGCCGGTTTCATCCACTACGGACCGCACCAGATTTTCTTTCGCTGTGGCTGGGAAAACGAAATCAGAGAATACCTCATCGGAGATCAGCGCCAGCCTGTGTACGCGGCACAGTTCCATCAACTGCGCGCGCTCGTCCCGCTTGAGAAATGACCCGGTTGGATTGTTCGGATTGACGATCACCACAGCGCGTGTTCGCGGCGTCAGCGCGGCACCCAATGAATCAAAGTCGATACGCCACTCGCCATGATAGGCCAGCGAATAATGCACAGGCTGCACCGCTTCCAGTCCCGCGAGAAATTCGAACAGCGGATAAGACGGACGCGGGACCAGCACCTCGTCGCCCGGATCAGCCAGCAGTTTGAACAGGTAGGAGTAGGCTTCACTGGTGCTGGCGGTGAGCAGTATGTGCTCCGGCGAGACCGCGCAGCCGCGTGCGGCATAGTAGGCCGCGACGGCCTCCCGCGCTCGCGGCAGCCCCATCGCAGAAGGTTCGTATACCAGCCATCCCGGATTACTTAACGCCTCTAGCAATTGAGAAGAAGGATAGGATATTCCCGCGCGCGTGGGATTCGATTCAGTCAGATCGAGCAGCGAAACTTCCGCGCGGCGTTTGGTTTCCAGCAGTTGCGAAAGCCGGTTCGTGCGCATTTCCCAGACAAACCGCGAAGAGTAGTGAATGTTCGCCATTATTTTCCAGGCCGGTTGAGCACCGCGCTCACCGACGACACGATGAAGGGAATCAGAAAGTTTAGAAATATCTTAATGCCAATGCGCGTCGTAACAGGCTGGGTGAACAGCACATCTCCCTGATTGGCGATGGATAGCAGGCAGCCGACGATGAGCGCAATGGTTAAACTCTTCTTCGCCACGGCGGCGGAAAGCGCGTAGGACATAGCGCTGGAAGTTTTAGATTCAGCCGGCACGATCACTTCCTTCTACACGTTCCGCAGGAAGAAATTGCAGATGTGGTAGCCGTCCAGATAGCGAAATGGCGTACGGCCCATGGTGTAATGTCCGCAGGGCACCACGGCCACGTCGTGGTCGAACTCGCGCAGGCGCGCTTCTTCCAGCATGGCGTCGGAGTACTGGCGCAGGAACGTCGAGTCGTACGTTGCGTAGATGAACAACGACTTCTTCTTCATAGTGGAGTAGCGATGCACGTACTCCGCCGGAGTAATCGCCCGCCAGGCCGCCTGCAACTGCGGCAGATCGACATTGCCATCGAAGCTCTGGCGGATGTGCAGCGTGGATAGACCCGTCCACACCACGTCAGCGAAGTAGAGCGAGACCATGTTGTAGACGTTGGCGCGCAGGCGCGCATCATGCGCGCTGGCGAGGAACGCGTAGGCCGAGCCGAGGCTGGTGCCGATGATGCCAAAGCGGTGGTAGCCCTGCGACTCGAGCCAGTCCAGGCAGCAGCGGATGTCGATCACCGCCTGGCGCGTCGAGTCCACCGTGCGGCCCACGTTGGACGACACCGCGTAGTCGGCGCGCTCGAACCCCGGCAACATGCGACGGTCATGATACGGCAGACTCACGCGCAGAGTGGGCAGCCCCAAATACTGCAATGCCTTGCACAACCCGACGTGCTCATTTACTTTGGCATTCCAATGCGGCAGGACGATGATCGCGCGGCCTTTGCGATCTGAGGCGGGAAACCACTGCGCGTGCGCGATGTTATTCTCCGCGTATGGCGTCCTTACCGGCGAGGTGAAACTCAGAATATCGTCGCGCAACTGAAAGTCAGTGGGCGTCTGGTAGCCGAAGAACTCCTCGCTCGCGCGGCTTCCGGCTTCTCCCAGAGCGGCCAGATATCCGGCTGGGTCGTGACCATTGCGCGCAATCTCGCGCGCGGACGGCCAGTGCTCGGCCCAATCGAGACCCCAGTCAAACGGCCTCACGACGCGGTTGGTGGCCGCGGTCATGAGCTTCATCTCCCAGTCATCCATTCGTTGCCGGTATGCGCGATTCAATTCCACGCGCGCCCGGTATATCCATCGCAATGGCACAAGCGCTCCCATTACAGAATGACTCAACTGCAATTAGGCCACATCATTTTTTATTAGCGCAAGCTCTCGGCGGTTCCATCGATAGTGGAAGCGTGACAGTGGATTAGAGCGGCATGGTCGATTCGACGATGGCCTTTGAGCTGACTGCTTCCAGAAAACGAGCGATGCGAGCCGCGTTGACGCCCAGGTCCCCGCGCCCGTCTCGCGAACGCGAGCGCATCTCCACCAGCGTCCCTCCGGGAACCGTGCGCGCCTGCACCACGAAGTCATCGCGGAAGTGGAACAGCATGGACTCTTCGTAGCCCTCCAGGCTGAGCGTCAAGCCATCGACCACCGTTACCTTCCATTGGATGTTGCTTTCGGCGGCGGCCCGCAATAAGAGAAACGTCTCGCTGGGAGTCAGCTTCACATACAACGCTTTCAGTTCCGGGTAACCGGCCTGCTGCTGGCGCGCGAACGATTCGCGTGGGTAAGTGAAGTTGATGTCCTTGTTTTCCGGGATTTTTGCGGTTTTGGCGAACTCGGGCGGTGAAGAAACGTTGGTGGTGATGTCGTTGATGGGCGGATAGCGCCGCCCCCACAGGGCCATGCCCGCCACCGGCAGCACGATCAGCGCGCACAGTCCCACGGCTGTCAGCGCCGCATGATCCGGCGCGCGGATCACCGCAACAATTCCCAGCACCAACCCCAGCGCGCCGACTGCCGCTCCCCCCAGGAAGATGCTGAATCCGGTCATGGGCGCTGTCGCGCGAATGTTCGCCAGTAACGGCCCCACGGCGTAAGCCAGCATGCCCAACGCTCCGAACAGGAAACTCCATCGTGCAAACATGACTCACCGCGCGCAATTTGATTTCGTAGGGAGGCGAAGCGCCGCCACCCAAAATAGCATACACGGCTGGCATGCGACGTTGGTGGTATATTTATCTCAGATGGTAGATGGCCCCAGGAGGCACGCCGATGTTCATGAATCAACACTTGAAGCGATTGCTGATCACTGCGCTGCTGGCGCTGGCGACGGTGAAATTCACCGCCGCGCAGATTGGCTCGCAGCCGGCCGCCGAATGGATTCCACATCTGGAAGACGCGACGCGCGTCGCCGGACTAAAAATCGATGAGGTAGTGAAGATCATCGGCCTCAAGCCGGGCATGGTGGTGGCCGATATCGGCTCCGGCTCCGGCGTGTTCACGCGCCCCTTCGCCAAGGCCGTGGGCGCGGGCGGCAAGGCCATCGCCGTGGACATCGACACCGCGCTGCTCTCCTACATCTCCGAGCGCGCCAATAAAGAGGGGATCAAGAATATTCAGACGCATCTCGCCGTGCCGGATGACGCGAAGCTCTCCGTGGCGAGCGTGGATGTGGCGTTCTTCCACGACGTGCTGCACCACATTGAGCACCGCGACGTGTACATGAAGAATCTGGCGAAGTACATCAAACCCAACGGGCGCATCGTGATTATCGAAAATGCCGCGCACGAGCGCCAGCACGGGCCTGCGGAGCACGGGCAGGCCGAGCATGATCCCAACGCCGCCATGCATCAGGCCATGCAAGGCAATCAGCATCGAACGATGGAGCACCAGGGTCAGCAGGTGGAGATGTCCTCCGAGCGCCAGAAGGTGGACGTCATGCTGGCCGCCGCCGGCTTCAAACCCGTGCAGGAATCCGCCCTGTTCGGCGCAGGGAAATTTTTCGTGATATATGGACGCTAATCAGAGCCCCGACCGCCAGGGAGGGGGCACGTTCAATGGTCATTATCAATCGGCAGACGTGCCCCCTCCCTGGCGGTCGGGGCTCTGATCCGTTTTCAAGTCCAAACAGATAAGCCTAGATATCCAGCGATTTTCTGTATAGGCGCACCGTAGGCGTGAGCGGCAGTTGCGCAAGCGTGCTGGCCACAGTCTGGCTGGTTCCTGGTATCAGAAGGTGCGGGGCCAGCTCACACAGCGGCTGCAGCACAAACCTCCGCTCCATCATGCGTGGATGCGGAATCGTTAGTTCCTCGCTCTGAAGTATCAAATCTCCATACAGAAGAATATCGATGTCCAGCGTGCGCGGCCCCTTCGGGATTAGAGGGGGGACGGTGCGCTCGCGGCCAAGCTGTAACTCGATCTTCTGTAATTGATGGAGCAGCTCAGCGGGCGAAAGAGTCGTGCTGATCTCCGCGACACAGTTCAGGAACCAGGGCTGATCGAGATGATCCACCGGCTCGGTTTCAAATACGGACGAAGTGCGTGATTGCGAATGCGTCGTGCGGCCTATCCGCTTGAGCGCGGCCAGGAGATTCCCCATTCGGTCGCCGACATTGGAGCCGAGAGACAAATACGCGGTGATGGGAGCGGCTGGCATCGTTGCTTAAGAGTTTTTCTAGAACAAGCCACGCTGGCGCTGGTTGGGCGTAATGCCGAAGTGCTGGTAGGCGAGCGAAGTTGCGCAGCGGCCGCGCGGTGTGAGTTGCAGGTAGCCCTGCTGGATCAGATACGGCTCGTAGACTTCCTCGATGGTGTCCGTCTCCTCGCTGAGCGAAGCGGCCAGCGTGTTGACGCCCACCGGGCCGCCGCCGTATTTCTCGATGATGGTGAGCAGGAGCTTGCGGTCCATCTCGTCGAAGCCGCAGGGGTCCACTTCCAGCATGTCCAGCGCGGCGCGGCCCACGGCGGCGGTGATGACGCCGTCGGCCTTCACTTGCGCGAAGTCGCGCACGCGGCGCAGCAGGCGGTTGGCCACGCGCGGCGTGCCGCGGCTGCGGCTGGCGATCTCGGCGGCGCCTTCCGTATCGATCTCCACTTTTAGTATCTCCGCCGAGCGGCGCACGATGATCTGGATCTCTTCCGGCGTGTAGAAATCGAGCCGATGCACGATGCCGAAGCGTCCGCGCAGCGGGCTGGTTAAGAGGCCCGCGCGGGTGGTGGCGCCGACCAGCGTAAAGTGCGGCACCTGCATCTTGATGGTACGGGCCGCCGGACCCTGCCCCACCATATAGTCGATACAGAAGTCTTCCATGGCCGGATAGAGCAGTTCTTCAAGCTGTGGATTCAGGCGGTGAATCTCGTCGATGAAGAGAACTTGAAACTGCTCGACGTTGCTCAAGATCGCGGCCAGGCTCCCTTTGTCCTCGATGACCGGGCCGGAGGTTCCTTGAAACGCCACGTTCAATTCCTTGGCGATGATGGTGGCCAGCGTCGTTTTGCCGAGCCCCGGCGGGCCGTAGAGCAGGATGTGGTCGATGCAGTCGCCGCGCGCCTTGGCCGCTTCGATGGCGATGGACAGATTGTCCTTCACCTTCTGCTGGCCAATGTACTCGTTCAGCCGCTCAGGCCGCAGCGAGTATTCAAACGACTGCTCGCCGGGCAGCACGCTGCCGGTGATGATGCGCTCTGGTTCGTGTTGGGTCATCAATGTTTTCGCGGCGACATCCTGTGCGTGGCGAAGCACTATTGTAGCGCGGAGACGCGCGTGCCGGTGAAGATCATGCAGCTAGTATTGCGCAGACGTAGAACCTGTCTTGGCCTGCTCCACCCAATGGAGAGCCTGAGCGTGGGCCGCGAGATTCTCCAGCTCCTGCTTGTAAATCGGCAGCAACAGGCGCGGCACCATCCATTTCTGGAAGAAGCCCGCGATTCCCGGCACATTCATCACAGTGTGAAATGTGACCCGCGATTGGTTTGGGTCCGCTTCGTGATCAACAGTAAAAATGGTCTGCGAATCCTGATCGATAAATTTTTCGACCAACACGCGTCCCGGCTCCGGCTCACTGATGATGGCGCGGAAAGTTTGGGTGCGGCCCAGCAAGCGCGTGCCGCAACGGAACACGGTTCCCGCGCCGTAGCCGCCCTGTTCGACCACCAGATCCAGAAAGTGTGGCTTGGGAAGAATGCGCGGATGGCCGTCACGGTAGTCCGCGATCACCGAATAGACGATGCGCGCCGGTGCCGGGACTATTAGCGATGTCTGGAATTCAATATTCGCCATCACTTCACACGGGTCACTACTTCCCTGCAAAAAACTTGCGCGCCAACAGGCGCAGGCTGGTGCGCAACACCTGCTCGAAATTGTTTTCGGGTATCTGTTTGTCTTTACGCACTTCGCGCACCGCAGCCTCGGCGTTGGCGCGATTGTAACCCAAGTTCACCAGCGCGGAGAGCACGTCTTCGTCCACTCCGCTGAACTCACCCGTTGCCGAGGGGCGCGCGGGTTCCGCCGCGGAGGCTTCGGAGCTGGACGCGGCCAGCAGGTCGAGCTTGTCGCGCAACTCCAGCACCAACCGCTCAGCGGTCTTGCGGCCCACACCTGGGATGTGCGTAAGTGACACCAGATCGCTTTTGCGCAGCGCGGCAATCAGCTCGTCCAATTCGAGCCCAGAAAGAATCGTAATCGCCAGCTTCGGCCCGACGCCGGAGACGCTCATGAGTTTCTCAAACAGGATTTTCTCGCGCTCCGTCTTGAAGCCGAACAGCGCCAACGCGTCCTCGCGCACATGCGTGTGAATGTGCAGCGCGGCCTCGCGGCCTTCCTCTTCGAGGCCGTAAAACGTGGAGACGGGAATGATGACGTCGTAGCCCACGCCGCCCGCATCAATCACCACGCGGTTGGGACGTTTGAAGCGAACTGTTCCTCGCAGGTAAGCGATCATAGATTGGTTTTTAACAGTGCCACGACCGTAAGGGAGTGGACCCGCTTGACGATTGATACGGACCGTTGAACGTGTCCGCTCCCTTGCGGTCGCGGCTCGGTGACACCTATACCGGCATCAAGCCGTGTTTCTTAATGGGGCGGTCTACGCGCTTGTTGCGCAGGATTTCCAGAGACTGGAACAGCCGCCAGCGCGTCTCGCGCGGCAGGATGGCGGAGTGCGCGTACTGCTTGGCCACGGCCTCAAATGGGCCCGTGAAGCGTTCCTCGAATTCCGCGATGCGCATGGCGCGCACTGCCTCGCCATCCTCGGCGGCTTCAATCTCCTGGCGGTAGAGAACATTCACCGCGCCGGATGCGCCCATCACGGCCAGTTCGACGCCGGGCCAGACGAAGACCTGATCAGCACCCATCTCGCGCGTACACATGGCCTGCTTTGCGCCGCCGTAGCCCTTGCGCAAATACAGCGTGATCATCGGCACGGTGGCCTCGGCGTAGGAGTAAAGCATCTTGGCGCCGTGGCGGATGATGCCGCGCTGCTCCTGCTTGGTACCGGGCAGGTAGCCGGGCATATCCACCAGCGTGACAATGGGAATATTGAACGCGTCGCAGAAGCGAATGAAGCGCGCGCCTTTGTCCGAGCAATCCACGTCGAGCGAGCCTCCCATGAACTTGGGCTGGTTGGCAACGAAGCCCACCGAGTAGCCACCGATCTGTCCGAACCCGGTGACCAGGTTGCGCGCGAAGCGCGGCTTGATCTCGAAAAATCTTCCATAATCGGCGATGCGCGTGATGATGCCCTTGACGTCATAGAGTCGCTTCGGGTCCTCCGGGACGTACGTTTCGAAATCCTCGATCATACGGTCGGCCGGGTCGTCGCAGACCGCGCGCGGCGGGGTCTCGCCGCAGTTCAGCGGAAGATAGCGCATTAGCTCGCGGATCTGGTTGAGGCAGTCCTCGTCATTTTCAGCGATCACATCGTTGACGCCGGATATCTCGGCATGCATCTTCCAGCCGCCGAGCTGTTCCATCGTGACATCTTCCCCGGTAACGGCCTTGATGACCGGCGGGCCGGTGATGAACATCTGGCTGGTCTCCTTCACCTGAAAGATGAAGTCAGTCAGCGCCGGACTGTATGATGCCACGCCGATGCACGGTCCCATGATGGCGGAGATTTGCGGCACGGCGCCGGAGCAGAGCACGTTCTCGCGGAAAATTTTGCCGATGGAGCGGGTCACGTCCAACCCCTCCTGAATGCGCGCACCGAGCGAGTCCATCAGGCCGATGACAGGCAGGCCCAGGCGGCGAGCGGTCTCAAGTACATAAGCGATCTTCTCGCCGTGTGCCGCCCCCACGGTGCCGGCCAGCACGGTGCGATCCTGCGCGTAGGCGTACACCGAACGCCCGTCAATCTTGCCAAATCCGGCGACCACGCCGTCGGTAGGCTCGCGCTTTTCGGCCATGCCGAAGTCCACGCTCTGCGACTCAGCGAGCATGAACTCCTCGACGAACGAGCCGGGATCAAGCAGCTTGGCCAGACGCTCGCGCGCCGTCCACTTGCCCTCCTTGTGCTGCTTGTCGATGGCCTTGGGGTTGCCGCGCTGCACGCGCTCTTCCAGCTTGAGCAGCTTGTCGTGCAATTCGCTGTAAGACTTCGGCATTCTGCAAACCCTTTCAGTGTGGACGCTTGACGCCTTGCGCGGCGCTCGAATCCGAGTTCAAGCGAGATCGTCGACAGCCGCTTCGGCCAGGAGGAAATCGGACTTTTATCGTAAGGCGAAATGGCCGAAAACACAAGCAAGCGGAGATCGCTAGCGACTCAGGTGAAAAATATTTGCTGGTAGCTGTTGGTGCCGCGTCCCAGGCGAATGTGCTAGAATCGCCAAAATGTTGCGGAGGTTCAATTGCTGAATCGATTTGATTGGGGTTGGTCCGAGCGCAGTGGAGTCCTGTTTACTTACCACCAACACGCAGCTAAGCTCCGGCAACTGCTCACCGCAGTAATCGTCCTGCTGATGTGGAGTAGTCCGCTGAAGGCACAGTTCTCTGCCAATGAGTTGGCGCCGCCGCCGGAGATGATCGGCAAGGTGGCTCCGCGCTGGAGCCTGCGTGCATGGGTTAACTTACCTGCCAACTCGCCGCTAATGGAGACCTCCAAGCTGCGCGGGAAGGTGATTTTGCTGCGTTTCTTGAATGACAGTCCGCAGGGAGCCGCCGGCCTGCGCGATCTTATCAAGACCTATCAGTCGCAGGGCCTGGCCCCGGTCGGCATCTATGCACCTTCGCCAACACCCACTTCAGTTGACCCGGCGGAAGTGAGTGATTTGGCTTCGGCCTTGTCTTTTAATTTCCCCATTGGGATTGACTCCACCTGGCAGACGGTTAATCGCTATTGGATGAATCGCGCCGACGTGGAGGGCCTGGCGGCAACATTTCTAATCGATCGGCAGGGACTGGTGCGCTATGTGCAACCCGATGGCCGCTATGAGAAAAATTCCCGCGACCGCGCCGCACGCCGCAATTATGAGAATCTTGAGAAGATCATTCAGACCCTGCTAGCTGAACCCGCTCCGGAAGCGATGGAAGACGCAGCGGCGGAGGCTCCCACGGCGGCAACTCCCGGCGGATAATCCGGCCAGATATGGTACACTTTGCGGCGATGGGTGGGGGTGAAAGGATTGGAAGAAGCGAAATGAATCTAGGCGAAGCGATCAAGAATATCCGTCAGGCCAAAGGACTCTCTCAAGGGGAGATGCAGAAGCGCACCGGCATCCTGCGCTCGTATCTTTCACGCGTGGAGAACGGCCACACCATTCCCTCGCTGGCCACGCTGCAAAGGCTGGCCTCCGCCATGGGCGTGACGCTTGCTGACTTCTTCTCTCCCGACGGCAAGCCCTCCGCGGAATCACTGGCGGTCGCCGCCGCCCAAGCCAACGACCCGGCCAGCCAGTATCTGACGGAGTTGAAGACTCTCCTGCCGCAGCTTACCACGCAGCAGCGCGATCAATTGCTGGATATGGTCAAGGACATGGCCTCCGCCCTGCGCCGCTCGTAACCCGCCATTCAATTGTCTTAACAGAGCCACGACCGTGAGGAAGCGGTGGTTGGCACTTCCCGTGAAGTGCGTCCAACCACCGCTTCCTCACGGTCGCGGCTCTGTTAGGAAAGTTCCTGGGCCAAGGCGTTGCAGGCCTCTTCGGCGGCGGCGAGCGTGATGTCGACGTCCTTATCGGTGTGCGCGGCGGAAACGAACCATGCCTCGAACTGCGAGGGCGGCAGCAGAATGTTGCGCTCCAGCATGAGATGGAAAAACTTGGCGAAGCGGTCGCGGTCGGCGCGCTCGGCGCTCGACCAATCCACCACCGGGCCGGGCGTGAAGAACAGCGTGAGCATGGAGCCTACGCGATTCACGAAAGTGGGGATGCGGGCATCCACGGCCAACTCCTGCAGGCCGTCGGCGAGGCGCTGCGAGCGCGCCTCAATCTCGGAATAAAGCAGCGGGCGGCGGCGCAACTCTTCCAGCATGGCGATTCCCGCTGCCACCGCCAACGGATTTCCCGCCAGCGTTCCAGCCTGATACACCGGCCCTTCCGGCGCGACCATGTCCATGATGTCGGCGCGGCCGCCATAAGCGCCGATGGGCAGACCGCCGCCGATGATCTTGCCCAGCGTGGTCAGGTCCGGCTTGATGCCGTAAAGCTCCTGTGCGCCGCCGCGGCTCACGCGGAAGCCCGTCATCACCTCGTCAAAGATCAGCAACGAGCCGTCGCGCTGGGTTAGCTCACGCAACGCGGGCAGGAACCCTTGCGAGGGCGGGACGCAGCCCATGTTGCCAGCCACCGGCTCGACGATCACGGCGGCAATCTGCCCGGCGTGCTCCACGAAGACGCGTTCGGCGGCGGCCACGTCGTTATACGGCAGAGCCAGCGTCAGGTCGGTAAACTCTTTGGGAACGCCGGCAGAGTCGGGCAGGGAAAACGTCGCCACGCCGGAGCCGGCCTTCACCAGCAGCGAATCGACATGCCCGTGATAGCCGCCGATAAACTTGATAATCTTCTTGCGCTCCGTGAAGCCGCGTGCCAGCCGGACGGCGGACATGGTAGCTTCCGTCCCAGACGTAACCAGGCGCACCTTCTCGACGGAAGGAACAATTTCATTGATCAACTCGGCTAGCCGGACCTCGGCTTCGGTGGCGAATCCAAAGGCCGTGCCGCGCTCGAGTGCCTGGCCCACGGCGCGCTCCACGTCGGGATGGGCATGGCCCAGCAGCAGCGGCCCCCAGGCACCGACATAATCGAGATAATGCTTGCCATCAGCGTCCACGACATTCGAGCCGCGTCCGCGAACAAGGAAGACAGGCGACGAGCCCACCGCCCGGAAAGCGCGCACAGGCGAATTCACTCCACCAGGGATGAGCTTGCGCGCGCGCTCGAAAAGTTCCGCCGAGCGCGATGTCTTCTGCGAAGTTGGGAAAAGAATATTTTGCATGTCCACTTGAGCGGCAAGATTGCCTGACTCGAAGATTGTATTCTATCATGGGCTACTACGAGGTTATTATCGTAGCACTGTCGAGTAGCGAGTGCGGTTGAATTGCCAAGCCAGATGAAAAGTATTACTAAACGCCTTTTCCTTGATAGTTGGGGAAACTGGTTTGCGGCCAATATTATATTGGCCCATGACCGGAACCCAAACGGAAAGTCTGACAAAGCGAAGCACACTCCGAATCGCAAGGAAGGGCAATCAATTTGGTGCGCTCAATCAAAGGCTGGTCCCGAATAGACACGGCTCGGCGCTATAAGTTGTTCCTGATCTTTTTCGTCGTATTCATCCTTGCGGATACTTCGCCAATAGTTGCGCAGCAGCCCCCGACGAATGGCGCCGCACCACACACAAGAAAATCGCTAAAGGCGGTCCGCGCGTCCTCGCCCATCCTGCTGGACGGATTATTGAACGAAGCGGATTGGCAAGGCGTCGATCCCGCCTCCGGATTTGTGCAGTCCGACCCGGCGGAGGTAGAGCCTGCGACAGAAAATACCGAAGTTCGAATTCTCTACGATGATGAGAACCTCTACATCGGGGTGAACTGCCACGATGAAAAAGACGCCAACATCATCATCAATTCACTGAAGAAGGATTTCAACAACAACAGTACCGACACCTTCGAGGTGATCATCGACACCTTTCAGGATAACCGTAACGGCTACCTGTTCGTAACCAATCCGGAAGGCGCCAAGCGGGATGTCCAGACAATGGATGAAGGTCGGACCAACAACGCGGACTGGGACACGGTGTGGGATGTTCGTGCGCATATGAATGGCGATGGCTGGACGGCTGAGATGGTGATTCCGTTCAAGAGCCTCAGCTTTGATGAGGCCCGCCCGGAGCAAATATGGGGAATCAATTTCTCGCGCCGCATCCGCCGCAAAAATGAAATTACATTCTGGGCGCCGATCCCTCGACGTTTTACCATTAACCATCTTTCGCTGGCGGGCAATTTGCTGGGGCTGGAAAAGTTACACCGCGGTCGCAACCTGCGCGTGAAACCATTTGTAGTCGGGGAGCTGAACAAGTACTTCACGCGCGAACCGCTGGTTAGCAAATCGAAGCAGGGAGTCGATGTCAAGTATAGCGTGACCCCATCGCTGACCATGGACCTTACCGCGAATACCGATTTTTCGCAGGTGGAAGTGGATGAGCAGCAAGTCAACCTGACCAGGTTCTCGCTGTTCTTCCCGGAGAAGCGGGAATTCTTTCTGGAAAACGACGGCATGTTCCAGTTCGGTGATCTCCATGGCGATCGAGGCCCGAATCGCTCCCTGGAAACACAAATATTTTTCAGCCGCCGCATTGGCCTGGCCGATGACGGCACGCCGATTCCCATCTGGGGTGGCGGACGGCTCTCCGGCAAGATAGGGAACTATAGCGTGGGCTTACTCGAAATGCAGACGAAGAATCACAGCAAATTCGTCACGGATCGATCCGGCAACCTGGTGCGTCAGGACATTCAGGGCGACAACTTTGGCGTACTGCGCGTGAAGCGTAACCTTCTGGCCAACTCCGATATCGGAGCGATCTTCATTAATCGCCAAGCTTCGCAGGGGAAAGACTATAACCGCACCATGGGCGTCGATGCCAATCTACGTATTCACGAAAACTACTCCGTGAATGCGTTTCTGGCCAAGACGCGGACGGATGGGTTGGAGGGCAAGGACCTGGCGGAAAAAGTCAGCTTCCTATACCACGACAGTCTCTGGAAGAGCCTGACCGTCTGGACCGATCTGCAGGAAAACTTCAACCCGGAAGTGGGATTCACGCAGCGCACCGGAACCCGCTTCGTGCGCCACCGCTCAGACCTGTATATCCGTCCCAAGGGCAGTCGTTTTGTCCGTGAATTCAATCCCCATATTCTGGTGAATTATTTTATGGACGAGAGCAATCGACTGGTAACCACGAACAACCATTACGCATTCCAGGTATTTTTCCAGAGCGGCGCCAGCATGGAGGTCCACTTCGACCCGCAATTCGACCGGCTCGACTCCCCCTTTGAGATTCGCAGGAATCCGCTGACTCCGTCCGTGACGATTCCCGTGGGGAAATACGAAGATTATTTTTATTCGCTGGAACTCGGCTCCGATCCCAGCAAGGTGCTGTCCGCCAACTTCGCTCTGGAGAAGGGTCCCTATTATGGGGGCAACAAGAACACGGTGAATCTGTCCGGCGCCTTCCGCCCCAGCTACCGCTTTGCAGTCGAACCCAAGTATTCGATCAATCGCATCGCGCTATCGAGCGCCGTCGTAAATGGCGTCGCGGGGCAGAGCGTAGTATTTTCGACTCACTTGTTAAGCACACGGGTCAGCTACTATTCCAGCACCCGCATGTACCTCAGCACCCTGCTGCAATACAATAGCGACCGCAAACAATTGACCTCCAACATCCGCTTTGATCTCATCCACCGCCCGCTGAGCGACCTGTTCTTGGTCTATAACGAAGCGCGAGACACCAGCGGCGCGGACAAGACTGATAAGAGTTTCATAGTCAAGTACACCCACATGTTTGCCTTCTGAAGCAACTCCCCGGAGCGTTTCCCTTCTCGGTAGCGCTACTGCCACTCTCTGTAGTTTGGCAGCGCGAGATATTCTGAAGTTCTCTCGTTCGCCTCAATTGCGTTGTACGGGAAAAACAGGCGAACAGGGTATTTCAGTACCAGCCGAAGTGGGAGGATATCCCCGAGAGGAAGATGCTTGGAAATGCCGATGCAAAAGGTACAACCGGAAACAGATATATGTTGCCTATTTGGTATTCAGGAGAGGGATGCTATTTGGATCGGGAGGAGGCGGCACCGACTTGAGAAAAGCGTAGATCTCCGCCAGCGCCGAGTCTGAGATTTGACTCTGTGTTCTGAAGGGCGGCATGGCGCGGCCCGGCTTGCGAACGTAGCTCACAAAGGCTGAAAGCGTTCTGCGGCTAGTGTCAATGCGCGGCCCGGTCTCGGCTCCTTGCCCGGAATAACCGTGGCATGCGAAGCAGGCATAAGTTACAAAATTCTGCTTTCCCTTAGCGATAGTTTCCGTCGAGGGAGAGGCCTGTGCCAATGTCGGTTGCTGGGCTTGAACGGTTGCCGATGGGATGGCCAGCGGCATGACCAGCAAAAACAGCATTGCCTCAATGAACAATTTTCCTGAAACACGACACACCACGAAATGGTTCACATGGACCTCCCCGGTTTGGCCTAGTTTGGTTGCGTGCCTAGTTTGGTTGCGTGATGGTATCGAGCAACGCCGGCTCGCCACGCTCGACTACCGCTAGTGCGCGACGGATGGCCGGCCCGAGTTCACGCGGATTGTCGATTGGGCCCTCCGAGTACCAGCCCAAGCTGCGCGCGAGTTGAGCATAGTCAATGTGAGGTTTGTCGAACACATTACCGAAGTGGCAACGGCTGATGTCGCGGTTGCGCTCGGCCGCCATCCGCGCCACCACCATCACTTCCTGATTGTACGACCGGTTATTGTGCATGACGGTGAGCATCGGAATCTTATGATGCGCCGCTGTCCACAATGTCCCCGGTTGAAACATGAGGTCGCCGTCGTTTTGCAGATTGATGGACAGGCGACCATACTTCCTGTTTGCCAGCGCCGCTCCCACGGCCGCCGGATTGCTGTAGCCGATGCCCACCGACCCAGACTGTCCGATGTGGTGATAATACTTTTCAAAATCCCATAGCTTCCACGCCCAATCGCTCATGCCATCACTGCGGGAAACCAGCGACCAATCCTTGGTTTTGATCTGCTCCCACAATTCGGCTGCGATTCGGGCCGTACTAATGGGACTTGAGTCCCAGCCATGCGAGGCCAGCACGAGGTCCCGCTCTCTGGACTTTTGATGAGCCTCCGCCAGCTTTACGCGGCGAGCAGCGAAGGCGATCCTGCGATCAGAGGTGATCAGCCGCTTGACTGCTTCGATCAGCGCGGGAAGCGTCGCCTCGGCGTCGGCCGCGATGGGAATATCGGCTTCCTGATATTTCCCGAAATGCCAGTAGTTGCTCCGCGTAAAGAGGTCGAACGAGCTGATACTGATCAGCTTCGCGCCCGCCTTGAGACTGTTGCGCGACAGCAGCGGATGCTCCAGCGCCAGCACCACGTCCGCGGTTCGCAACGCGCTACTCTCCTGGCTGAGCGGATGCCTCGAAGGGAAGTTCATGCGTTGGATGGTGTCCACGACCGCGGCCTGCAACAGCTCGGCCAGCTCGATGATATATTTCAGGCCGGCTGCGGTGCGCGCGGCGCGCTCGACGGCAAGCACCGGAAATTCCGCGCTCACCAGAAGACGCGCAACTTCAGCGACCGCGGCGGAATCTCCCTGCGGCGCCGTATTTGGAGTGTACTTGGGGATATGCAGCTTGGTGCCCGCAGGAATCCGATCTTCCTGTAAACTTTTGTCCACGGTGATCGCCACGGGCATTTGTGGTGGAGTCATAGCGACGGAATAGGCGCGAACGGCGGAGGCCGCAAAGTGGCTCAGCGAAACCGGCGAGTCATCCCACTTGGTAAAATCGCGGGCCATGCCGACAGGGTCCTGCGCGCTTCTGGAATTGGGATTTTCAATGGAGTTCCCGAGTAGCAGGTAAACCGGCACACGGTCGCAGAACGCGCTGTAGACCGCCATGGATGCGTGCTGCAACCCCACCGAACTGTAAATCAGAGCCGCCAGGGGCTTGCCTTCAATTTTGAAGAAGCCGTGTGCGATAGCCACCGCGGCTTCCTCATGCAGACAGGTGATCAGTTCCGGGTTCTTGTTTCCGGTGTAGTTGATGATGGATTCCTGCAGACCGCCGGAGTCGGAGTGGGGATTAATGGTGACATAATCGAAGCCCAACGGCTTGAGTACGTCCATCATGAAGTCGGACCCGTGGCGCTCCTCGCTCAAAACCTCTACCGTGGTCTCGGCTGCACCCTGGGCCGCCACAGCGCCTGCTGGCGCGGGCTGCTGCGCAGTCAGAGCTTGAGTGCTGGCAACCAGCGCCGCTCCGCTAGTGGCAGCTACTTTAAGAAAGCTGCGACGATCCAGCGAACTCTTCTCTGGTTCTTCCATGACGAGTATCACCTCCGGGTATTGGTCCGACTCCGACGCATCAGAAGCTGTATCTTATACCAAATTGAATCTGCCGCGCCGAGCCGCGAGTGGTGGAGATACGACCGGCGTCGGCGGCCAACAAGCCGTTGGTGAAAATAGTGGTTACCGGCGTCCCGAAGTTCGGGCGGTTGAACAGGTTGAAAAACTCCGCGCGGAACTGCACGCGATGTGATTCCTGGAACTGGAAGTTCTTTTGCACGGAGAAGTCCATGGTGGCCAGTCCAGGAGAAATGAGCGTGTTGCGGCCCAGGGTGCCGAAATAGCCTGGCTCGGAAGGCACGAACTGGCTGGTGTCGAAATACTTGTCCGGACCGCCCAGCACAGGATTGCTGTTGCCACCGGGAATCAGATTCACGCGCAACGACTCGACCGACCCGATCAGCGTGTTCTGGGTAGTGCTGTTGTCATGCACGGAGAGCGGATACCCGTCCGTCAGCGTGAGTATCCCATTCACCAACCAGCCGCCGGCGATGGCGCCCGCGATGCCGGTGAGGTTTTTGGTGGGCAGTTCATAAGTAAAATTCGTGGTCATGGCATTGCGGATGTCGAAACTGGCCAAGCCGCGCTTTTCCTTCATGTCCCAATAATAGATTCCGCGTTGGCCCTGTGCAAATTCATCGCCGCCGCTGGTTACCCCGGAGCCCTCATCTATGGCCTTCGAGTAGTTGTAAGCCAGCTGCACCTGCAGACCGTGAGTCATGCGCTTCTGTACTCCGATGGCCAAGCCGTGGAAGAAACTGTTGGCGTTGGATGATTGCGCACGCATCTCGCCAAAGGCTGGATTGACGAGCGCCGCGCCGGGCGAGAAATGCTTGCGCCCCGTAGGATTGTTTGGGAAACCGTCCCAGCGACGGATGTTGGGCAGTGTCTGGTGTAGCAGATGCAAGCCGCGCGAGCCGGTGTAGCCGGCCGAGGCGACCCAATCCGTGCCGAACGCTTTCTGCAGCGTCATGCTCCAGCGATGGATATAAGCGTTCGACTGATTCGGTTCCATGTAGCGCAGATTGAACGTCGAAAAGGTCGGGCTATTGATCAGATCGAGATACTGATTTACGGCATTGGGCGCCATCTGCAGGGGGCGGTTCGCCGGTACCGAACCAGCGCCGGTGGCGCGCAGGCGGGCAGTCTCGACGAACGGCGGCAGCTCCTGGAGCGAGGTGCGCAACTGATAGAGCACCGGGTAATCGAAGAAGATGCCATAGCCGCCGCGCACGGAGAAGGTACGGTCACCGGGCGCCCAGGCGAAGCCGAAGCGCGGACTGAAGCTCTTCAGCGTGGGATTCTGGAAATACTCGACGATGTCGGATTTTACGAACGGGCGCGGCTCATTTTTGTATTGCGCGGCTACCTGTGTGGTTACCGAAACAAAGGGATCGAAGATGCTCTCGAGCGTCGAGATCAGGTGATCGTCCTCATCCGGCACGGTAACGAACTCATAGCGCAGGCCGAGGTTAAAGGTGAGCGACTTCGCCACCTGCCAGTTGTCCTGGAAGTAGCCGCCGAACAGAAGCTGGCGCAGATTGCGCTTGGGGCTCTCGGCGCCGGGACGGAATACCTGAAAATCATTGGCGTTGTTGAGCAGAAAATCCGCCAGGCTGTTGAAGGCGAAGATGCCATTGCAGCCGCGGCTGCAGGCGTCCTGCACATAGCGGAAGCGTTTGATCTCCGTGCCGAAGCGCAAGGAGTGATCGCCGCTGGTGAGGGAAACTCCCTCTTTGAACTGAAGCGCCTTCTGGGTGGTAGCCTGGGGGTTGACTCGATAGCCAACGCGCGTGAGGCTGCTGGTGATGCCGATTTCACCCACTCGGTCGCGATCCGGATGGAAGCGCAGCGCGCTGGTGTCGCGCGAGCCCAACGCAAGATCGCCGGCCACTTCGCTGAGGCTGTAGCCGAACTTCATTTCATTGATCAGGGTCGGCGAGAGTATGGAGATGTGATTCACCGCCAGCGTCTGCTTCTTGCTGGTGGCCGCCGCGCCCACCTCGGTCAGGTCGCAAAGGAATCCGCAGGGCAGCCGCGAGCTGTCATTCCAACTGTATGTCACCGCGATCATGCCAGCCTTGTCGTTGGAAAGATGATGGTCGAGCTTGCCGGTTGCTGTGTCATCATCCACCGGTCGCCGCTCAAATCCCGAAATGACCATGGTCCCGGGATCGGTGCGTTCGTTCGGCAGCGGAGTATTCCCCACGCCCGGCACGGGCCACAGCGCCAGATAAGGTACGATGCGCGGGTCAACGGCTACATTCACCACCTGCACAGGATTCGTGCTGTTGCGTACGCCCTGTCCGCGGCGGCCTTCGTTTGACAGCGTAGTAAACCTTTCGGTGTTCAGCGCCCGCTCGCGCATGCCTTCGAAGCTGGCGAAGTAGAAGGTGCGGTCCTGCCGGATGGGTCCGCCGAGCGAGCCGCCATACTGGTTCTGCTTGAACTCGCTGCTGACGCCGCCGCCCAGCGCGTTGTCCTCCCACTTGGAGGCGTCCAGATTGTCATTGCGCAGCGTCCAGAAGCCCGAGCCGTGAATCGAGTTGGTGCCCGACTTGGTTACCGCGCTGATGATGGCGCCCGCCGCGCTTTGGTATTCGGCGGAGTAGTTGTTCACCACCACCTGAAATTCCTTCACCGTCTCGGCGCCCGTATAAGCGCCGCCCGCGCCCTGCGGGTTGCTTGATAGATCGGAGTTCGAGACGCCGTCCATCAGGAACAGATTCTGCGTCCCGCGCGCGCCCGCCACGGTGATCTTGTCGCCCATGCCCGCCTGAATGCCGCCCACGCCGGCGGGACTCTTCAGCACGCCGGGCTGCAGGAAGGCAAACTGCGTCAGGTCGCGGTTGCGCAGCGGCAACTCCTCGACGCGGCGTTCGACGTCAATCACCTGCGCGACTGTTGCCGTGGTGGTCTCGATGAGCGGAGCCTCGCCGGTTACGGTTACTTGCTCGGCGACGTTGCCGACCTCGAGGCGGTGGTCAATCACCGCGATGCGACCAATGGTCAGTCCTATGCCGGCGCGCACGCTGGTCTGAAAGCCCGCGGAGGTCGCGCTCACCTCATAGCTGCCCGGCTGTAGGTTGGGTGCTTCGTACCGCCCGTTTGGCCCCGTCACCGTAGCACGGGAAATTCCTGTATTCACGTTCTTCACTGTTACGGCTGCGCCGGGAATCGCGGCGCCGGATTGATCGGTAACGGTTCCGTTAATGGTTCCTGTGGTGAGTTGAGCCAAGGCAAGGGAGGTCCAGGCCATGACGACTAGTCCCCCGACGATGAAACGCAATCTAATTGAATACGGAAACAATCCGGTCATATTCGCCCTCCAGCGCCTTTGTGAATTGTCTAAAGCTTGGGAGTTCTGAGGTCTTCTAACGGCAATAGCTCGGTTCCTTGGTCTTAATCAAACCTTTGACTGCGCCTCTTATATCAACTAGGAGACAGCCTGTCAAGCCGTTAGGTTTGCTAACCAAAGTTATTGGCGCAACTGCTCACATGGATGAATTGTTGGGAGAATGTACCAAGAGGAAAGGGAATCCCTCTGAGGCATCGAGGCGTTGAGTTGGTTGTTCGGAGTATTGCCGAAAGTTTGGTTGCGGGGGTGGATTTGAACCACCGACCTTTGGGTTATGAGGGCATTGAAGGTCGCGATTCAGGCCGTCCCCCGCCAACAAGAACCAATGAAATGGGAATAAAATATATAAATCCCTAAGTTAAGTAGTTTCCCAGATGCCTAGGGAGCAAAGTCATAGCGATTACAGAAGATGGTTTCCACCGTAACCGCACTGCTCTAAAAGAGTTGTGGCGCGCTTGAGCAGTTATATCTTGACTAGTCCCCTTGTAGCCCACGATCCCTACTTCACCAGTCGAGTGGTTCAATTTTCCTCGAACGCCGTTTATCGAGAATAAGGGACGCAGAGAACCAGGATGGAATTGTTTGGGCTCGAATCCCACCCTCTCCGCCATTTAAGTCAGGTGGATTCCCTTTTTTGGGAGAATCGATCGTAATAATCGCTGTGGCCGGGAATTCTGACGGTTTGCTTGCAAAACGGACTTTGGAGAATCGCCCGTATGGTTCAGAGGAATCGCTTGACTAATAAGGCCTTAGGGCGTATAAGCGAACCACGGGAATGAATTGCTTGAGGGCTATCCACTCCCGAGGGGGGGCGCCTATGCCGGGAGCGGCCAAGTTGCGGACCATTGCTAAATTGCGGACCATGGGGCAGCCGGGATATGCTTCTCCATTCAAATTCGCATCACGCGCTGCTGGACTTTTGTTGTTGTGGTTCCTTGCCTGGATACAACCAGCCGTAGCCCAATCCGCCGCTCCCGCAACCTCGCCACAGGCGCTGGTCGGGCGATATTGTGTTACCTGCCATAATGACAAGCTGCTCCGCGGTGAATTGTCGCTCGATCATATTAGCTTTGACTCGCTTGCCGATAACGCGGCGGTTTGGGAAAAGGTAGTCCGAAAGCTGCGTGCCGGAGCGATGCCTCCAGCCGGAGCGCCGCGGCCCGAAAAGGCAGCAGTTGCTTCTCTGATTAGTCATCTTGAAACGGAGTTAGACAAACAGGCTATAGTCCAACCAAACCCAGGCCGCACCACGGTTCATCGGCTAGGTCGCGTCGAATACACCAATGCCATCCGCGATTTGCTGAACGTGGAGATTGATGGCGAATCCATCCTGCCGGCCGACGACTCCGGTCGCGGCTTCGACAATCTGGCTGACCTGCTGACGCTCTCGCCGCTGCTGATGGAGCGCTACATGTCTGCCGCGGAAAAGATCAGCAGCATGGCATTGGGCGATCCCGCCATTCGCCCAGCGGCCGAAGCCTATGAAGTCCCGGAAATGCTGGTGCAGGACGAGCGCGTCAGCGACGAACTTCCCTTCGGATCGCGCGGCGGACTTGCCGTGCGCCACAACTTTCCTCTGGATGGCGAGTACGTTATTCAAGTGCGCCTGCGGCGCAATCAGGACGGCTACATCCGCGGCCTGCTGACCGGCCCGCACCAGCTTGACGTGCGTCTGGACGGCGCTCGCGTGCGCCTGTTCACTGTGGGCGGCGCGCGCAACAAGGGCAAATCCGGTTCGCTCTACACGCGCAACGGCCCCACGCATCGCGGCGACATCGAGCTGGTGGACTACGAACTCTCCGCGGACGCCGAGCTCGAAGCGCGCTTCTCCACCAAGGCGGGAACACGCGTCCTCGGCGCGGCGTTCCTGGAAGACGCCTCCGAGGCGGAAGGCGTGTTGACGCCCCGCGAGATGTACTCTGATCTCAGCGAGTACAAGGGCGGCGACCCGGACTATCGCGGCGGCGACATTGCGGTCGAGGGCATCACCGTGCAGGGCCCATACAACGCGGCGGGCATCGGCGAAACGCCCAGCCGCAGCCGCATCCTGACTTGCCGTCCAGCGCAGGCAGCAGAAGCAGAGCCTTGCGCCCGCAAGATTCTGACGACTCTCTCTCGCCGCGCGTATCGCCGTCCGGTAAACGACCAGGATGTAGAGACTCTGGTCGGCTTTTACCGCTCCGGCAGCCAAAGCGGCGGATTCGAGGCTGGCATCCGCATGGCTATTCGTCGCATGTTGGTCTCGCCAAACTTCCTGTTCCGCATCGAGCGCGATCCGGACAACGTCCCGCTGGACACTCCGTATCGCCTCCAGGAGATGGAACTGGCTTCGCGGCTGTCCTTCTTCCTATGGAGCAGCATCCCCGACGATGAATTGCTCGAGACAGCCGAAAAAGGAAAGCTGAAAGATGCGGCCATACTCGAGCAGCAGGTGAAGCGCATGCTGGCCGACCCGCGCGCCAAAGCCCTGGTCAGCAACTTCGCATCTCAGTGGTTGTACCTGCGCAATCTGCGCTCCGCCTCGCCCGACCCGCGCGAGTATCCGGACTTCGATGAGAACCTGCGCAGCGCTTTCCAGAAGGAAACCGAGTTGCTGATCGAGAGCACGATCCAGGACGACAGCAGCGTGTTGGACCTGTTGACCGCGGACTACACCTTCCTGAATGAGCGGCTGGCGCGCCACTACGGCATTCCCAATATCTACGGGAGCCACTTCCGTCGCGTCTCTCTAAGTGATTCCAGTCGCATGGGCCTGCTGGGCCAGGGCAGCGTACTGACCGTAACCTCGCACGGCAACCGGACCTCGCCGGTGCTGCGCGGCAAGTGGGTGCTTGAAAATCTTCTGGGCACGCCGCCGCCGCCGCCGCCGCCCAATGTCCCCGCGCTGGACGACAAGAGCAAGGAAGCTCGGACCCAGACCATGCGGCAGAAGATGGAACTGCACCGCGCCAATGCAGTCTGCGCCAGTTGCCACGCGCGCATGGACCCCATCGGGTTTTCGCTCGAGAACTTTGATGCCGTCGGCAAATGGCGCGCCACGGATTCTAATCAGCCCATCGACGTTTCCGGCGCGCTGCCGGATGGCTCCGCGTTTCAGGGGTCCGTAGGCTTGAGGAAAGTATTGCTCGACCATTCCGATTTGTATGTGAGCACTCTGACCGAAAAGCTGCTTACCTATTCGCTCGGCCGAGACATCCAGCATTACGATCAGCCCGCGGTACGCCGGATTCTGCGCGAAGCCGCGGCTGCGAACCACCGCTGGTCGGCGCTGGTGCTGGGCATTGTTAAAAGTGTTCCGTTTCAAATGAGGAGGACCAGACCGTCATGATGATATTCAAGAAAGCCATTCCCCGCCGGACATTTTTGCGCGGCGCCGGAGTTACACTGGCGCTGCCGCTGCTGGATTCCATGCTGCCGGCTCTTACCCCGGCCCTGGCCGCTTCCGCGGTGAACGACAGCGGCCAGGCGCCGCTGCGCATCTCGTTCATCTACGGCCCCAACGGCAGAATCATGGACCGCTGGACTCCTCGCGAGACGGGCGCTGACTACAAGCTGACTCCCACACTCGAGCCGTTGGCCGCCTTCCGCGATCAGATGACCGTGGTCAGCGGATTGAACATCAAGGCTGCCGATGCCGTGGGCAACGAGCCGGGCGGAAATCACGCCCGTCCCTGCGCGGCGTATCTTACCGGCATCCATCCGCGGCCCGGCGGGTCGCTGGGCATTTCCGCGGATCAGATGGCCGCGCGCGAGCTGGGCAAGCACACCCAGCTGGCCTCGCTCGAATTGGCGCTCGATCCTTCCGACGGCTTGGGAGCCGCCGACGGCGCTTACAGCGATGCCTACACCAAGACCATCTGCTGGCGCAGCGCCACCACTCCGCTGCCGATGGAGAATAACCCGCGCAAGGTTTTTGAGCGGCTGCTGGGCGACAGCGACAGCACGGACTCAAACGAGCGACTGGCGCGCATTCGCGCCAACCGCAGCATTCTCGACTCGGTGATGCGGGAAGCCACCCCGCTGCTGGCCGATAGCGGACCAGCCGACCGCCTCAAGCTGAGTGAGTATCTGGAAGCGGTCCGCGACATCGAGCGCCGCATTCAACTGGCCGAGCAGCAGTCCTCGCGTGAGCTGCCGGAGATGGCCAGGCCGGAGGGTATCCCGGCGACGTTCATCGATCATGCCAAGCTCATGTTCGATCTGCAACTACTGGCCTTCCAAAGCGACCTGACGCGCGTGATCACCTTCATGCTGGGCCGCGAACAATCCGACCGGCCGTATCGCGAAATCGGAATCTCCGACGGCCACCACGCGCTGTCGCACCACGCCGGGCATCAAGACGCCATCGCACAGAACGCGCAGATCGATGTTTATCAGTCCAAGATATTCGCCTACTATCTCGACCGCCTGAAATCCACGCCCGACGGAGACGGGTCGCTGCTGGATCACATGATCATGCTCTACGGCTGCGGCATGAGCGACGGCAACCTGCATGTGCATAACGATGTCCCCAGCCTGCTGGTGGGCGGCGCGGGCGGCAGGCTGAAGGGCGGCCGGCACATTCAATTCAACGGCTTGCCGCTTTCCAATCTGCTCCTAAGCATGATGGATATTGGCGGCATTCCGATGGACGGCTATCTGGACAGCAAGTACAGCGACGCCACCGGCAAGCTGGATTTGCTGACCGCTTAAGCGGATGCGCCTTGGCGCATCGCTGAAGAATCATTCAACTTTCGAGGTTCCCGTATGTGGTACTCGCTTCATCGCACGTGTATGCTGTCTCTCATTTTGTTAGTTCCGGTTTTCGCCCGTGCCGCTGGCAGCGATTTGAGCGTGGCGGAGGTGGTGAAGCGCGGAGACCGCGCAGCTCTCAGCCAACTGTTGGCAGGCAAAGCGGACGTGAATCAGCCGCTGCCCGATGGTTCCACCGCGCTCGCCTGGGCGGTTCATCGCGATGATGCTCCGACGGTGGATCTGTTGATTCGTGCGCGCGCCAACGTGAATGCGGTGAACGAGTACGGCGTCAGCCCGCTTTCACTGGCCTGCACCAATGCCAATGCGGGCATCGTCTCGGCTCTGCTGCGGGCGGGTGCGAATCCTGCCCTCGCCAAGTGGACCGGTGAAACTCCGCTGCTCACTTGCGCGCGCACCGGCAATGTGGATGCGGTGGCCGCGCTGCTGGACCAAGGCGCGGACGCGAACGCGAAGGAGAATCAACGCGGACAGACGGCCTTGATGTGGGCCGTTGCCGCGAAGCATCCCGCGGTGGCGAAACTGCTGATCGCTCGCGGCGCCGATGTGAACGCCACCTCGCGGTTGCTGGAAACACACACGCCCAAGATGATCGAGTACTATCTGCAGGATGTCCATTACGCTAAATCCAAAGGTGGATTCACGCCGCTGATGTTCGCCAGCCGTTTAGGCGATCTGGAATCGGCCAGGCATTTGTTGGCGGCGGGCGCCAAGATCAACGCGGTGGCGCCGGAGTATGGCAGCGCGCTCATTGTGGCCACGGCCAGCGGCAATGAAGACGTGGTCATGCTTCTGCTGGACAAAGGAGCAGACCTGAACGCCACGGACGGGGTTGGGTTGACGGCGCTGCACTGGGCGTTGCAAGGCGGTATCAAGGCTCTTTACGGCGCGCCTGCTTCGGCCACGGACCGTTTCTGGAATCACTCCTCGAGCCCTAGGCTGGTGAAGGCCTTGCTGGCGCGCGGCGCGGACCCGAACGTGCGCATCAAGAACAATTTCATGCCTTATGACATCCCGATGTTCTCGCACGCGATCGGAAATAATCTGCCGCAGATCGGGATGCAAGGGGCGACTCCGTTTCTGCTCGCCGCGGCGACTTCTGATGTCGCCACCATGCGCCTGCTGGTGGAGGGTCGGGCCAATCCCAAACTCCTGGCAGTGGACGGGAGCACGCCGCTGATGGTGGCTGCCGGTCTGGGCCGTGAACGGGTGAGCAAGAACCTCGGCATGACGCCAGAGGACGAAAAGGCCGCGCTGGAGGCCGTCAAGATGGCCGTGCAGTTGGGTGCTGATGTGAATCAGGCCAATGCCAACGGCCGTACCGCGCTGCATGGGGCTGTGGAGCTGGGCGCGAATAGCATCATCGAATATCTCGTGCAGCAAGGCGCTGACCTCGAAGCCAAGGACAAATACGGGCAAACACCCATGACCATTGCCCTGGGTGATCCAGGCCAATTGATCTACCGCCAGTTGGAGGGCGGCCGGCCTGACGATAGTTTTCGTGCGGCAATTTTGGGTGGACAGAAAGCCACGGCGGATCTTCTGCTGAAACTGGGAGCCGCGCCTTATACGGGCATCGTGGTGGACCGCGCGGGCCAATAGTTTCTCTCTAGTCGGATATTCCAAGTTGCGCCTGGAGCGTCTTCGGACGAGCCAGTTCGATTTCTCATGGGTGAAGGAGATCGTTATGGGGTGGAAACTTGGTGTCGGAATTTTGATGATTGCCTGCTGGCAAGTGCTTGGCTCGTTGGCGCTAGCGCAATCTTCGACCGCAATTATTTCAGGGGTCGTGGCCGATGGATCCGGCGCCATTATTCCCAGCGTGCAAGTGGCGGCGCGAAATGTGGAGACCGGCCGGCAGAGAACAGGCGTTGCCGATGCCGCGGGCCGCTATTCCATTCCGGAGCTGACACCGGGCCCTTACGAGATCACCGTCTCGCACACAGGTTTTGAGACGCTGGTGCGCCAGGGGATCACGCTGACCGTGGGCCAGGAAGCACGCATCAATCTGACCATGCGGCTGGGTGCGATCAGCCAGCAGGTAACCATCACCGAGCAGGCGCCGCTGGTGGACACCTCGTCGAGCGGAGTCTCCGGTGTGGTGGAGGAAAAGCGCATCACCGAACTGCCGCTGAACGGCCGCGACTTCAGCCAGCTTGCTCTGGTGCAGCCGGGAGTGCTCAGCGTGCGCAACGCCAACTCGGGCGCGACGCGCGGCTTCGGCGCGGTGCTGGCGCTGGCGGGATCTCGACCGTCCGAAACGGGCTGGACGCTCGACGGCACCAACGTTACCAGCGTGGGAACTTTCTCGACGCCGGGCAGCGCCGGTGGAGGCGTGCTGGGCGTGGATGCGGTGCGCGAGTTTCGCGTGATAACCGGGGGCGGTTACAGCGCCGAGTACGGCGGTTACAGCGGCGGCATCGTGCAGATGGTAACGAAGTCCGGCACCAACCAATTTCACGGCACCGCTTTCGCGCTGCATCGCAATGACAATCTGGACGCCACCACGTGGGAAGCCAACCGCGCCGGGAAAGGCAAGCCGGAGTTCCGCAGGAATCAGTTCGGCGGCTCGCTAGGCGGACCCGTCATGCGCGACAAATTTTTCTTTCTCGGAGCATATGAAGGCCTGCGTCAAGCCCGTGTCGGAGACAACTTGATCGAACGCGTGCCGGATCTGAATGTTCGCAGAGGCATTTTGCCGAACGGCACGCAGGTTGCAGTTTCGCCCAGTATCCGCCCATATCTTGACCTCTGGCCGCTGCCCAACGAACCGGCCGCGGGCGACGGCACGGCGATCCGCAATACGCCATCCAACGCCGTAACCAATGAGGACTATTACGTCACACGGTCCGATTACACCATCAACGACAATCGCTCGCTGTTTTTCCGCTACACGCATGATGACGCCGACCAGAGCATTCCCCGGCAGCTCGGTGTTTACAATACGCTGATCGTATCGCGTACCCGCTACGCCACGGCGCAGTTCAACAACACCTTGAGCCCGGCGCTGCTCTCGACCTCCAGCATGTCGTTCAACCGCTCGAATATCAGCCCCGACGTTTTTCTCAACATCGACTATCCAGCCAACCTCTATTTCATGCATCACGGCTACCCGCCGACATTTGTATATGCGGGCGTCGATCCATTTGGCGTGGTAGATGCACCGCGTTTGAGCGTGTTGAACAAGTGGGAGATGTCTCAGTCCATGTTCTACACCAAGGGGGCGCATTCATTGAAGTTCGGTGGGCTCTACCAGCACACCGGGTTCAACACCAACGGGCCTTCGGCGGGCGTCTATGGTTCGTTTGACTGGAACTCCGCCGCGAGCTTTCTGGCCGACAACACGATGCAAACCCTTCAAGTGGAAGTTCCCGGCGCCGCCACCGCACGCACCATTCGCGGGGATTTCTTCGGATTCTATTTGCAGGATAGCTGGCAGGTGAGACCCACTTTCACCTTGAACCTGGGCCTGCGCTACGAGCCCTGGACCAGTCCTACCGAGAAGTGGGATCGCGTCGCTACCTACCGCGACTGGGTAACCGCAACGCAGTTCAGCCATTCCAGCACGGATGGCACGACGACGTACCTGAACAGTCCGGGGGAGAAGAGCTTCTCGCCGCGAGTGGGCTTCGCCTGGGACTTGAACGGCGACGGCAAGACGGCGATTCGCGGCGGCGCGGGCATTTTCCATATGATCGTGACGCCGCCCTACCTGAGCACTATCGCGCGCAAGAATCCTCCCGATGCCGGCACGCTGATTGCCAGCGACGCCACAAACCTTGCCGGCGCGGCATCTTACGCGCTGGCAGCCACGCCGCGGATTCGCTCGATCACCCTTTCGCCCAGCACCTTCAGCGAATTCATTACCTACGATCTCGATCCCATGTATGAGCTGAAGTTCAATCTGACCGTGGAGCGCGAAGTGATTCCGAATCTTTCCGTGGCGCTCGGCTACGTGGGCAATCGCGCCACGCACATCCTGACCAAGTCGGACTGCAACGCCGCTCCCTCCATCCAGGTGAATGGCAGAGCGTTTGTCGCCGCCCGCACGCCGCGCGTGAACCAGAACAACGGCGTCATCACCTGCAGCACCTCGGACGGCAAGTCTTTCTACAATGCGATGACCGTGGAAGTGAAGCGGCGCCTGAGCCGGGGACTACAGTTCCAGACCGCTTACACTTGGGCCAAGACCGTGGACGATTCCACCACGGGCGGCGGCAACGCAGACTACTTTGAAGGCATTCTGACGCAGCCCTACGACCACAAAGCCGACCGCGGCTTGGCGGCCATTCATCTGGGCCATAACCTGGTCATGAACGGACTGTGGGCACTGCCCTCGCCGCAGGGTGAAGGTCTCCCGGTGAAGCTGCTGGGCGGCTGGCACCTCACGAGCATCTTCAGCGCCACTTCCGGCGTGCCTGCGAGAGTGAAGCTGCGGGGCCGCTCCGCGCCCGACCTTTCGCGCTCGGCCAACAATCAGACTCCTGAACTGGGTCCGGGCCGCACGAGTAAGGACATCTGGACCGGAGTTACCGCCGGCTGCCCTGGCGTGGCCGCAGGCCAGAGACTGGGCACGCCGGACCTCTACTACGATCCCTGCGCTTACACCATTCCCCCGGCCGCTCCGGCTGGCTTGGCCGGCGGCGGATTCTACGGCAATGCAGGCCGCAATACAATCCTTGGTCCGGCATACTTCAATCTGGATTTCAGCCTCAAGAAGAGCACTCCGATTGGACTCGGAGAATCCGGGCAACTGCTGTTCCATCTGGACTCGTTCAACCTGATGAATCATCCGAATTTCGGAGCGCCGCAGGACCAGGTACGGGCCAATACTGGTGCACTGGTGGCGGGAGCAGGAAAGATTTCCTCCACGTCGCACAGTGAGCGGCAACTGCAGTTGGGTCTGAAACTGATTTTCTAACTTCGCAATGCTCTGATGTCCACGGGGGGATGATTCAGCCAAGGGCTGGTTCATCCCGCCCATTCCAATCACAGGGGGATTCCGATGCGACCACAGGCAAATGCCGTCGTGCTTTCCGGCCTTTGCTTTTTGCTTGGCATCACTGTGGATTTACGCGGCGAGTCGATCGCGGACCTGCGCGTTTTGAGCGCGGTGCAGAAAGGCGACAAGCGGGAACTCCGCAGCTTGCTGGCCAAGCGGGCCAACGTGAATGTCGCGGCGGGCGATGGCGCCACGGCGCTGGCCTGGGCAGTTCACAAGGAAGACGCGGAAGCGGTGGACCTGCTGATCCGCGCGGGCGCGGATGTGAACAGCGCCAATGATTATGGAATCACTCCCCTCGCGCTAGGCTGCGTGAACAAGAACGTGCCCATTATCACCAGTCTGCTGCGGGCTGGCGCTGCCCCCAACGCCATTCAGAAAACCGGCGAGACTCCCTTCATGACCTGCGTGCGGACCGGCGATGAGGCGGCGGTGCGTCTGTTGCTGGGGCATGGCGCGGATGTGAGCACCCGCGACGCGTGGGCCGGGCAGACCGCGCTGATGTGGGCGGCGGCGGGCCGGCACGCTGGGGTGGTGCGCATGTTGATTGAACGCAGCGCAGACGTCAATGCCAGATCGAAAGGCAACTTCACCCCGCTGATGTTTGCTGCCCAGCAAGGGGACCTCGAGTCGGCACAGGCTCTGTTGGCGACCGGGGCACATCTAAACGGGCCGCCGTCGAAAGATGGTTTGACCCCGCTGCTGATCAGCAGCGCTGCCGGCCACCTTGCGGTCGCCAAGCTGCTCCTGGAAAAAGGCGCGGACGTAGGCGCAGCCGAGCGGCGCGGATTTACGTCGCTCCACTATGCGGCGGCGAATCGGGGGATGATTGAGCTAATCAAGCCGCTGCTGGCCAAGGGCCTTAGTCCGAACAGCCAGGTTACCAATGATATTGGGCGCGTATCCGATACCTTCCGCAAAAGCGAGGTGGGCCAGACGCCGTTTTTGTTGGCGGCTCAGGCAGGCAACACGCAGGCCATGCGCCTGCTGGCGGCGAACGGGGCAGACGTGAATCTGCCCACCAAAGAAGGGTTTACGCCGCTGATGATTGCCGCCGGGCTGGGCATTTTTGAGCCTAGGACGGAGACCCAATACCGCAGCGCGCTGGAGGCCGTGAGGACCGCTATCGAACTCGGCGCCAACGTCAACGCAGTGGCGGGCAACGGATGGACTGCGCTGCACGGCGCGGCGTACTCCGGCGCGGACGCCATCATTCAGCATCTGGTGGAGCAGGGTGCTCGGGTGGACGTGCTCGACCAGTTTGGGCAGACGCCGCTCAGCATCGCTTCTGCGGTCGTAACCCAGGAGTCTGGCGAGTTTGCCTTCATCCGGCCACACCGCTTTTACAACAGCACAGTTGATTTGCTACTCAAGCTGGGGGCTACATCTCTCGAAGGTTCTGGTGTGCGCCGCGTCGGCTCTCTCGCCGTCAAACCTGGCGAATAGCGCGCGAATTAATCTGCCGCCGCAACAGTTTCTATTTCAGAAGGATTGAATTCACTATCGACGGTTATTCCTCGGAGGCCTTCCCTGATTGCTCTGGCAATTACCACATGCACATCACATCGCGTCGGCAGTCTGGTGCTGGCGGCAT